>JBDKTH010000182.1:0-1682 GCA_039680305.1 Thermoguttaceae bacterium
CTGCGAGACGACTTTCTCTATCTGGAGCTTGAGAACGCCAGCCAAGCGACGAGCGCCACGAATAATGGTCCGGGGAAGACCGTCTTCAGCAGCCTACAGTCGGACAACTGGTGGGGGACGGCCTCGCCCGACGGGGCCCTCGGGGCCAACCGCGGCTCCGGAAACCAATCATCGCTGTCGGCGAGCATCTACTGGGTCGATCTTCCTGCGCCCCAGGCGGGCCAGTGGGACGTCTATCTGCGGCACGCGCTCAGCTCGACCCTCAATGACACGACTACCCTCAAATCGGTCACCAACACGTTCTATGTGGGGACCGGCTACAACAACAGCAACAGCCAGCAGCCGCTGACCGGTCAAACCCTCGTCGGCTCCGCGACGATCAGCAGCTATAGCGAGGCCCCGAAGATCGTCCAGTGGGATTACCTGGGCCGAATCGCCCTGGACGGCTCGACCCTGGACACGTTCCGGCTCAAACTGGACTCCGTCTATTCTTGTCAGCAAGGCGACACGGTGCTGATGATCCGGCTGCCCGAGCCGACGGCGGCCCTCTCCTTGGTGATCGGCGTCCTCGGGCTGGGGTTTTGGCGGGGCCGACGACACGCGGTCGGTTGACAATCCCACTGAGGTCCGATTTGCCGTTCTCTATAGCAACGTCGCAGGTTTCGGTTTCGTAAAGGGGGTAATCATGTGGACTGCCATTCTTGTTTGTTTCATGGCCTTGCCCGTTCCGGACGCCACAGCCCAGGCTCGGGCAGAGCAGTTGGCCAAGCAGGTGTACGGCAAACGAATCCAGGACGCCAAGACGCCCGAGGAAAAGGCGAAGCTGGCCGGGGAAATCCACCGCGTTGCCACCGAGGAGACCGACCCGGCGAACAAGTATGTGAGTCTCCAGATGGCCAAACGCCTGGCGGTCGAGGTCGGCAACGGCGGCTTGGGCCTGGAGATCGTCCAGACGCTGGTGGCCGCGTTTGATCTGGCGGAATCTCAGAGTCCGGAGACCCTCTTGGCAACCGCCGATATGCTCTGGGACGAGGCCGACAAGAAGAAAGGGGCCGACAAGCTGGCCGGGCAGCTCGCCGCGGTCGAATTCCGGCTGCGTGCCGGCACCGGTTCGCCATTGGTCGCCGCAAAGTGGCAACCCCGGATGGAGCAGATCAAAGCCACCAGTTCCGAGTTGGTCCTGCAAGCTCGCGATACGAAGGTCGTGGGCACGGAGATGCTTTACTTGAAACGCATCGATTGCACGTGCAATTGGCACGATCCACGCGAGTACGTTGAATGGCGAGCGACGCTACAGGCCGGCACCTACGACACAAAACTGAAATATTCCTCGCGAGGCGCCGGAGGCGGGTATCAATTTGCGGTGAGCGTCTTCCGTGGACGCGCGCCGCGCCCTGTCGCCACGGCGACCTTCGTCGTGTCGGCGACCGGCGGATGGGAGGACTTCTCCGAAACGCCGGCTGGCCGACTCATCGTGCGTGAGGATGGCGATTACGCCATCCGCATCCAGGCCATCAAAAAGATACGTACGGACCAGTCCAAGGGCCTGCTCAACATCCGGAGCCTGCGGCTGGAGAAGAATTGACACGCTGGTTTGCAGGCTGACCGATTGGTCTTCGCGCTAACTCCGGCAACCTGGCGCATCAACACAAAGCCAGCGGCACGGCGGAGCGTGCCTGCTA
>JBDKTH010000378.1:0-2764 GCA_039680305.1 Thermoguttaceae bacterium
CAGTCGCCGAGCGTCGGCGGGGAGGGTCGCAAACTGCCGTTCCAGTTCCGGGAGTTGATCCGAGCCCGGGGCTGTCAGTCGCGGCGGGGCGCCCGCCGCGGTGGTGGGGGTGGGGGTGGTGAGGGCGACCAACAGCACGCAGAGCAACGATCGGTAGTTCATCACACGATCTCCTGTGGGGATACTCGCAGCCGCGTTGGATACGACGGTTGACTGGGAGTGCTTTCTGCGACGATCGCTACTCCTTGGTCACCAGAGGCTTTTCGCGTGCGCCTTCGACCTCGACGATCGGCCAGCTTGCGCGGAGCTCGCTGGCATAGGGGCCGATCTTCTCGATCGGGATCGGCTGGAAGCCGAGCTTGAAGGCCGGCGACTCGGGCTTCAGGCGGTAATCGTCCTTGTCGGGATTGACGAAAAGGGGGTCGGCGATCACCGATTTGCAGTCCATGCCCTGGGCCTGCCACGAGGTCCACTCGTCGAGCATCTCGACTTCTCGGACCGAGACGTTGTCGGCCAGAAGCGCCCCGGCGTCCTCGCGGAGTTCCAGACGCAGGCAGGCGTTTTTCATCTGGGCGTGCCAGCCCTTCTCGCCTGAGGCGGGGACTTTGACGGTAAACTCGTAGTCCTTCCACTCCGTGCCCACCTTGATCTCGTTGGGATACCCGGCCCAGAAGTAGACATTGGCCACGTACGACTGGAGCATCAGGCCCGCCTTGGTCTCGGGCTTCGACGCCTTGAGCCGGGCGGTGAGCCGGTAGAAGTGGCCGGTCTCGATCGGAAACTCCTTGGAGACGACGATCGGGTTTTCCGGCTTGGCCTTGGGCGTGCTGGGGGCCACCGCTTCGATCCCCAGGCAAGTCTTCCCCGCGACACTGACCGCCCCGGCCCTGGCCCCGGCCGGATGGATCTGCCACTTCCAGTCCTTGGGCAGCGAGCCGGCCTGAGCGGTTTCGAAGCCCGCATTGCGCACCAGGTTCGCCGAACGGGCCTTGGACGCCACGTGCTGATCGGTCAACAGCGGCAGGTCGAAGTGACAGACCAGGTTCTCGTCGCACTGGTTGTGATCGAAGGGGAAGGTGCGGAACGAGACGTACTTCGCCTTCGGGTCGCGGTAGTAGATGATGTTGTGCAAGAACGTGTTCCCGGTCATGATCTTGCCGTCGGGCAGCACGGCCTGGGTGGGGTGGATGTGCATGTTGCGCATCGAGCGCCACGCCGGCTCGTCCTTGACCGACTCATAGCCCTTGATCATCGTCGGCAGGTGGCTGGTCCAGTAGCGATGGGTTTGGGTCCAGCCGTTGCATTCCATCTGCTGGAGTTTGGCCTCGACGAAGACGTTGTTTTCCACGCGGTTGTCCCGGCCGTTGTGGAGGTGGACCAGGCCGCGGGCGGCCCGCACGACGACGTTGCCGATCACGTCGACGCCGCCCGTGTTGTCGTCGAGATAGACGCCCCAGGCGAAGTGGGGCGAGTGCCAGCGGCCTTCCAAGTCGTGGCCGTAGCCCAGAATGTCGTGGAAATAGTTGTAGCGGATCACCGTGCCGCGCGAGCCGAGCCAGTCGCGGCCGCCCGTGTAGATCGCGCCGGTGTCCTCGGTTTCCAGGTTCACGTGGCGGATGTGGTTGTACTCGAACACGTGGTTGTTGCCGCTGAACATGATCCCCATGCGCGGGCCGTCGTGGATCAGGTTGTGCGCGACGCGGTTTCCGCAGCCGCTGACCGAGACGCCCACACCCTGCTTGTAGTAGACGCCGATGTGATGGAGGTAGTTATTGTCGGCGTAGTTCTCGGCCGCGACGAGCTTCGTACGGTCGCCGCCATTGAGCGAGATCCCGTGGCTGCCCGTGTCGTGGATGTCGCAGCCGACCACGCCGTTGCGCAAGCCGCCGTTGATCCCGACCCCGCAGCCGTTGTAGTCGCCCACGTTGCGCACCGTGCAGGCGGCGATGCGGCAGTCGGTGGTGTTGTTGAGCACCACGGCGGTGCCTTCGGCGCACTCGAACGTGAATCCCTGGAACATGACCTGGGTCGTGCCGGCGCCGAGTTCGAGGATCGTGCGCGTGGTCGGGGCGACGACCGCCTTGCCGGCCAGCGGCGCGGGCGGCCAGAAGTCGAGGGTTGCCGTCTTGCGGTCGAGGTACCATTCGCCCGGGGCGTCGAGTTCTTCCAACGCGTTGCGGAAGTAGTAGCGGTCGCCGGGGCGGATCGCGTAGGAGGCGTCCTGGGCGAGCGTGATGCGGCGAGTGTCGCGGTCGACCGTCTTGACGCGGCAGATGTTGTTCCACCAGTTGTAGCGGGCGAAGACGAACACTTCCAACTCGTCCGGCCGCGCCCAGTTGTGCACGTCGTCCGGCTTCGAGGTGAACGAATGCCTGTCTTCGCCGGGCACCTCCGCGTACATGGGAATCAGCTTGCCATCGGCGTAGGCCCAGCCGCCGCCGTACGGGTTCTCCGCGTCGAAATTCGGATAGCGGGCCAGGTGCTGGCGCCGGCCGTCAAAGAGCAGCTGGCGGAAGTAGACGCCCTTGAAGCCCTGCGAGCCGACGTCGGCCTTGAGGATCTGGCCGCGGTAGGGCTCAAACCGGGTGACCTCGCGTCCGCCGACCAGCACCGGCTTCTCGCCCGGCGCGGCGTGGTAAACGACCGGCGCCGCCTGGGTGCCGGAATCCTGGGCTTCGAGCTTCAACCCCTGGGGCAGTGCGTAGAGACCGCCCCGCACGACGACCGTCACCGCTTCCTTGAGCGAGCCGGCCTGCCGGCGGGC
>JBDKTH010000785.1:0-2228 GCA_039680305.1 Thermoguttaceae bacterium
GAATAGAGCCCGACAAGCACCGCCACAGCCCCGTCGGTCCAGCCGAAACGGATGGCGAGTTTTCGTCGTCCGATCGCGCCGAGGAGCCAGAAGATCGCCAGAGCTAGCCAAAGCATGACCACCGGCAGTCCGTCGCCCTGCGTCGCCGCCGCTTCGCTGGGAAAGAGCGGCCGTGCGGTAAACAGGGCCCCAAGCGCGACCAGCAGCCAGGGACGCCAGCGATCGACGCCGGCCCCGTCGGTCCGGGCGTCGGACTTCTCGACGGCCAGGGGTCTCGCTTTGCGATCCGGCTTACGTTTTGTCATGAGGGTCGTCTTTGCCCTGGTTAGCCTGTCCGCGCCGGCCGGCTGTTTCTAGGATGCCGATCAACACGAGCATGCAGGTAACCAACAGAAGGATGATCGCCGCGCCGAGCATGTTAACCTGGCGCAACAGCAAGGCCCCCAAGCCACAAGTGGCCGAGGTCAGGTAGATCGTCAACACGGCCTGTGGCTTGGTCATGCCCAGTTCGACCAGACGATGCGAGAAGTGGCTCTTGTCGCCCACGAACGGGCTTCGCCCCTCGCGGAGCCGGATCGCCACTACGGTCAGCGTGTCGTAGAGCGGCACGGCCAACACGCACAAGGGGGCCAGAATCGCATGCGTCGGGACATTCTCGCCGGCAAACGTGGCGGAGAGCGTCAGCATCGCCATCAGATAGCCGATCAAGTAACTGCCCGCATCGCCCATGAAGAGCCGCGCCGGCGAATGATTGTGCCACAAGAATCCCAGAAGCGCCCCGACAAACACGAGCAGGAATCCGCCGATGAACAGTTGCGGCTGATCGGCCACAGGATTGGGAGCCAGGAGCATCACGGCCGCGAGGAGCGAGGCCGCGATAGCGGCGATGCCGGCCGACAGCCCGTCCATGTTGTCGAGCATGTTGAACGAGTTGACCAGCCCGACGATCCACAAGACGCTCAGGGCTCCCGTCAGGATCGGCAGTTCGATGAACAGGCTCATGCGCCAACCGGCCGACACGAGCACGGTCGCCACCAGCGTTTGCACCCCCAGACGCAGGCGCCAGTCGAGTTTGTAGCGGTCATCCAGCAGGCCGAGGACCATCATGGCAGTCGCGCCGGCCAATAGGCCCCAGAGGCCGCCGGCCTCGGAGAGCAGGCCTGCCAAGTGCGGCTGAACCAGGCCCCACAGGCTGCCGGGCAAACGCGACCCCCACAGGTTCGGATCGCCGGAGGCCAGGATCCAGGCGGCGAGTTGCCCTGAGGCCAGCGGTACTACGACCCCCAACCAAATGGCTAGGCCGCCGCTGGTGGGCATCGGTCGGGAGTGCACCTTACGGTGCCCCGGATGATCCAGCAGGCCCAGACGGGGGCCAAAAACACGGATCACGAAGCAGGCCCCCCAGGTAACAAACAGGCTGGGAAGGATCGAGCCAAGGACGAGCCACATCATGTCGGCTGCCCCTCACGGGTTTTCTGGTGCAAGTAGTCGCGGCACTGGGAGAAGAACCGCTGGTAGTCCTCACGGCGGTAATCGGCAAAGGTCCACTCGTGATGCTGCCAGCGATGGTGGCGATAGTATAAGGTCACTTCGGCAAAGATCCCGCGACTCAGGTAGATCCGATGCGTAAAGTCCTTGGTCGAGGCCAAGACCAGCTTGCCTAGCGTCAGATAGCCAGGATCGAGGTTCAACGGCCGAGCCTCGGGATGACGCCCAATCACGGCATACTCCTCTTCCCACTGGTTGGTCTGGAGCTTCCGTTCCACTAGCGTCGCCGGATCGACCATCCGTTCAAAAGCCCAAAAGATCTTGCGAAGGCCTGGACCCATTGTCGGCTGATAGTAGTCCGTCTGGGCAAACTCAAACGCCGGGCTTTCGAGGGCCATGGGCCCCCAGGCCTCGCAGGCGCGCTGGCGTCCCCAGGCCAAGGCCTCGTCGTATCGACTGAAGGCCGCCATCAACAACAACACCGGAGAGGGGCTCGTCGGCTTGCCCATAGGGAATCCATGATCAGGCTACTTCTTTGACATCGCCATGGGGCCATTCTACCATGCACGACGTTCTGTAGCACCGCCGGTCCTGGGAGACGATCAAGTCCCAACTTCCATGGTTTAGCCCGGTCGCTTGCGACCGGAGGAGGGCTGGCGGGACGCCTGCACCACAAGCAGGCCGGTCGCCAGAAGGAAATGCTAGGCCCCAAGAAACGCCAAAGCCCCGCGGGGCATCCC
>JBDKTH010000383.1:0-1649 GCA_039680305.1 Thermoguttaceae bacterium
GGGCCTGTACTGGGTGCGGCCGGTCTTCTTCTACACCCTGTTCAACACCCTGGCCCCGCCCAACTGGCAATACCCGAGCTGCATGCAGTGCAGCGGCTGCTCGGCCGGCGACAGCCACGGCGTCTTCCCCGCGCGGAGCAAGCACCCGGGCGGAGCGAACCACACGCTGGCCGACGCCTCGGTGCGATTCATCTCGGATTCGGTCGATCTGCAGATCTACCACGGCATCAGCTCCCGCAACGGCGGCGAGACGGTCCAGATGCCGTAAGGCGGGGCTCGGGGCGCAGGCATGCGGAAGCGTGCCGCGGCCGCTTGAGATGAGGACGTGCCAAGTCGTTTGGCTTGGCACGTCCTGATTTGGCATTTGCCCGTATTGGGGGGGCGATGGAATCGTGGGAGGGGCACAATTCTTTTGACTTGCAGCCTCGCCAGGTTTAGACTACCAGCAACGCGGGTGGTTGGTGGGGCTGCTCGTCTTTTGGGCGAACCATATCGGTTCTAGCGTGGGCGTTCTCGCGTTGTCTTCACCTCAATTGGGGAAAGGGGGTGTCTCGATGAAGCGGTCCGATTCGCGCGGTCGGGGGTTTACCTTGGTTGAGTTGCTGGTGGTGATTGCGATCATTGGCATTCTGATCGCCCTGCTATTGCCGGCCGTGCAGGCGGCGCGGGAAGCGGCCCGGCGGTCGCAATGTACCAACAACCTCAAGCAACTCGGCCTGGCCAACCACAACTATCACGACGTCTTCAATGCGTTCGTCTTTATGAAAGGCGGCACGTCCGGCACCAGCGGCGATCGGTTGTGCGGCAACGGCGATCGCCTGAGCGGCTTCATTCCGCTGCTACCCTACCTGGAGCAGAAACCTCTTCACGACCGGATCCTGGCGGGCGACCCGGCGAACGGGATCTGTGCCGGCGGGCCGGCCGCATGGGCGGGTTGGTCCGTCTGGGCGACCTCCCCGGCGTCCCTGAACTGTCCCTCGGCGGGAGATCCCTTTGGCTCTAACACCACGTACCTCAACAATTACGCCTTTTCGAACGGCGATCAAGTGACGAATATCCGGGACGACCAGTACAACCGCGGCGTATTCCGGGCGCGTCGGCACACGCGCATGGCGGATATCACCGACGGAACGAGTAATACGATCCTCATGAGCGAACGCCTGAAGGGGAATTTCAACGTGCGGACGGCGATTGCCAATGAAGTGGATCAGCGTGTGGGAACGGCGTTGAACGTCAGCGGGTTGACGACGAGCCCGAATGTCTGCTTGACCCAGAGCGATGGTCGCTATTTCCTCGCGGGCGTCTCGGTGAAAGGGCGATTCGGCTCGCTTTGGACCGATGGCCAGTCGGAACGCGTGGCATTCAACACGGTTCTTCCGCCGAACGCCCCAAGCTGCACGGACGACGCGAACACCACTGCCGATTCCATTAACCTTGTGATTCCACCCAGCAGTCGCCACCCCGGCGGAGTCAATGCCGCGCTGGCCGATGGCTCCGTGCGATTTATCAGCGAGACGATTGACACGGGTAACCTCGGGGTCACGCAGCCCAAGGACGGCCCCAGCCGCTATGGCGTCTGGGGCGCGCTGGGTTCGAAGGCGGGCGGCGAGGCCGTCTCGCTGGGAAACTGATCGCCCCGTAGGGCGGCG
>JBDKTH010000199.1:0-18568 GCA_039680305.1 Thermoguttaceae bacterium
GTGCATAATCCGGTGCAGCAGCCCGCCGCGATACCTCGTAAGGGTTCGCAAGAAAAGCCAAAGGCCGCAGGAATCCCCGTCTCTTGCGAGGAATTGCGGCCTGTTGCTGATCTCTTCGAGGGGGGGGGGCCCTCTCGAGTGGGCGTTACTGGACTCGAACCAGTGACTTCCACCTTGTGACGATGGCGCTCTACCAACTGAGCTAAACGCCCTGACTTACGGCGGTGTTGGAGGGCCGCCGCCGCGAAGGGTCATTATAAACATTGGTCCAGGAAGTGATCAATGGCTACGCGCAACAAGTTCTTGGCTCAGGCGTTTGGCGACGCCGGATTGTAGCGGCAAGACCACCAACGCGGAGGGACTGGGATTACACCTCGGGCTTCGGCTCGCTCGTGGGCGGCTCGAACTTCGGGGCGGTGGCTTCGTCGTGGTCGTCGACCGAGGAGGTTGATTTGGTCGTGGTGGTCGCCGTGTCCACGGTCGACGCAATCGAATGGAACTCCTCTTCAATGCCACGTAGGCCCTTCTTGAATTCCACGATGCTCTTGCCCAACGAGCGACCAACCTCGGGCAGACGCTGGCCAAACAACAGCACGGCAATCGCGCCGATGATTAGCATCTCCATCGGACCGGGCGCGGAGAGGAATGCGAGGGGAAGGCTCATGACTGGACCTTGTCTTGCGTGTCGTCCTTCTTCTTGCTGGCCGCCTGATCGAGGTCGTCCTCGATCCCTTGGATGCCCTTCTTGAACTCGACTACGCCTTTGCCCAGCGACCGCATCGTGCTGGGCAGGCGATTGCCGAACAAGAGCAACACAACGACCGCGATGATCAGCATCTCGAAAGGCCCGGGCATGCCGATAAAGGCGATTAGGGTTGTCATCGTTTGATCCTCGGTGAAGTGGCGGTGGGGAGGGATGGGCTACTGACACGCCATGCGGTGGGTGCCACGTCAGGCGAAACCGCTTTGGCCCGGGTGCCCTGGGGCAGGCGTCGTATCAGTTCAATTCTACTGATCCCCTACGTGACGTCAAACACGGCGGGCCCGTGCTCCAACTATCATCATGCACCGTGCGGCGAGCCGTGTCAATTCGGTATCGCCAAGGAGCCCGGGGGGTTAGCGGTGGAATTGCTCCGATGGGTCGGCTTGTAAGTACAGTGGGAGGTAACGGTAGTACACCTCCAGACACAAGGCCGAGAGAGCCGTGCTGAAAACCCGGCCACCGTAGCCGCCCCAGACGCGGTCGGGATCCCAGCTGCCGGCCGCCGTCCCATCGGTGCGCTGGGTAGAGAGCAGTCTCCTCTGCAGGGCTTCGTTCCACCGCTCCCAGTAGGGGCCTTGCAGTTGATACATGGCCAGCGTGCCGTAGTACCAGTAGTAGACATTGTCCTCGCCTTGACCGGGAAGCTGTTCGAGGACGTACTTCCCGGCTTCCCTTGCAGCGGGGGTTTGGGCGCTTAGCCCCATCAGTTGGCGGACCAGCAGGGCTTCAGCGGTCATGGGCCGAGTCGCCGCTTCACCGCGACGATAGGATGCCAACCCCCCATGGGTGCCTGCAGAGACGGTGCCCAAGAACCGGACCACGCCCGTGCGGGTCTTCTCGGGGATCGGGATCCCGGCCAACTCCGCGCTCTTCAGGGCCATCCACTGCCATCCAAGCTGGCTCGTATCGCCGGTGTCCCAGGGATTGTATCGCCAGCCGCCGCTGGCGGCGTTCTGATTGGCCACGGTGTAGGCCACGGCCCGTTGAACTGCCGCCTCGAGCGCCGAGTCGCCGGTCATCCCGAACGCTTCGCTTAAGGCGAGCGTGGCCATGCCGTGGCAGTAGTTGTACTCGAAGTTGGCGCCGTTGCCGCCCAAGCCACCGTCGCTTCGCTGGACGCGGATCAGATACTCCAGGCCGCGGCGCACCGTCGTATCATAATCGCCTTCCCGATGCGTATGGCCGGCGGCCAGGAACGTGAGCAGGGCGAGGCCGGTCATTGCCGTGTCCGCGCGGGCCCCGGCGCCCTGCCGGTCTTGGCCGCCAGTCTTCAACTCGTAGCCGCCTTCGTGATTGGTCGCACTCCAGCGTCCGTCCGATTCCTGGTTGGCGGCGAGCCACTTCAAGGCCAGTTTCACCGCACGTTCGCTCTCCGACGACGCGCCTTGCTGCTGGGCCAGACGCGGGCGGTCGGGGGCGATTCGCAGCTTGTAGGCGTCGGGAATCTGGTGCTCGCCCTCGGCGCGACGCGGCGCCGGCAAGACCGGGGAGCCGGCCTTGGGTCCGCCGCTTCCGATCGGGGCGAGCGAGTCGCGGCCACTGCCGGCCAATCCGCCGCGCATCGCGAGCGATGGCGGTTTGAGCAACTCGGCCGTGGGACCTTCGGAGTTTCCCTTCGGGTCGGCAGTGCCTTCCGGCATCCCGGCCGGCGGCGCTGCGGAAGCGTAGGCCTCGGCCGGGTTGCCCTTGCGAGCGGCCGACTGGGGGTCGGCGGCACCGGAGAGTAGTTCGGCTGGCTCTTCGGTCGTCGTCGTGGCATCGTCGATCCGTGGCATGCGCACCGGACGTTGGAGCAACTCGGACGGCAGCCCGGCCTGGCTGCGGCGAACCGCCTTGGCCTGCGAATTGTCGGCGTAGCCTTCCCGGCGTAGGTCCGGCTGCATGGGGACTTCCGTGCGAACCTCCTCGCGACGTTGGGCGGCCGGGGCTTCGAGCGGTTCAGCCTCCTTGGCGCTTTGCGGGGCCTTCTTGAGCGTTTCGGCCGGCATCGCCGCTGGTTCGGCCTGCGTCGCGCTGGCCAGCGGCAGATGGTCGAGCGACAGGTCGACGACCCAACCGGTCGGCTGCGACGGCGTCTGACGGTCCGGGGTGCGGACCTCCTTCGGTTCGACCCTCGCCAGTTCTGCCGAATCGGGACGGGCACTCGGCTCGGCGAACGTCTCCCATGGCTTTTCACGCTTGTTGGGTTGTCGGACCGTCGTCTCCTTATCGGGCGCCGGCCGGTCTTCCTGGATCGCGACGCGGATCGGCTGATCCTTTTGCGGCGGGGCGGGCACCATGATCTGGATCGTGGTCGAATAGCCGCCCAACAGGAGATGGGCCAGGAGCGAGAGGATCAAGCACTTGCGCAGCGGCTGATACTGGCCCCATCGGGTCATCATCAGCAGCAGTAACGTGATCGTGATCGCCGCCAACCCCAGCCAGAGCACGCCGAGTATGAACTCGGTGCTCTGGAGAAAATCGAGCAGGCGATCGAGACGCAAGGTGCTCATGGACAACTAGGGGGTGGGGACCGGCAAGACGGAAATGCCCAATTCCTGAATTCCCGCCTGTTTGCAGGCATTCAGGACCTCCGCGACGCGTTGGAAGTTTCCTTCGGCATCACCGCGCACGAGAACGCCGAGGTCGCTATATTGACTCCGCGCGGCGGCCAGTTGCGACTGGAGTTCTGCGATCGTGACCGGCTGCTTATCGAGGGTGATCGCCCCGTCCCGATACACGTTGACCACCTTCCGCTCCGGCGCGGCGGTCAGCGTGCCGGCATCGGTGACCTTGGGAACCTCCAGCCCGATCTTCCGTTCCATCTCCGTGAACTTGGTGCCTAGCAGGAAGAAGATCAACAGCAGGAACACGCAGTCGATCATGGGCGTCATGTTCATCGAGGGCGGTTCGTCAATGTGAGTCTTCAGAGGCATGAATCGGGTTCAGGGTTCAGGGTTCAGGGTTCAGGGTTCAGGGTTCAGGGTTCAGGGTTCAGGGTTCAGGGTTCAGGGTTCAGGGTTCAGGGTTCAGGGGGGCGGCAATTTTCAATTTGCAGTTTTCAATTCTCAATTCTCAATTTCTTCTTCACGCCATCGGCTCCGGCCGCGGGGCACGGGTGGGCTTGGTGGCGGGGCGGGGCTTCTGGCTGCGGTTCTGCAAATCCTCGGCGGAGATCAGACTGACCAATTCCTGACCGAGCGAGTCCATCTCGACCACCAGACGATCGACGCGGCTGGTGAAGTAGAGGTAGAGAAGCAGCGCGGGGATCGCCACGGTCAGACCGGCAGCCGTAGTCAACAAAGCTTCGCTGATCCCGTTGGCCAACAATTCGGGCCGGCCCAAGGCGTCGCTGACCGCCACGGCGTTGAAGGCCCGAATCATGCCGGTCACGGTGCCCAAAAGGCCGAGCAACGGGCTGACTGTGTAGACCGTGTTGAACGCCCGCAGATAACGCCGCAGGCCATAGGCGGCTCGTTCCCCGGCGTCCAGAATCCCCTGCTCGACTTCCACGGCCGGTCGGCCCCACTTGCGGATCGCTCCGGCAAAGACCTCGGCCACCGGGCTGCGGCTTTCTTCGCAGAGGAGCAGGGCTTGGTCCCGCTCCAGTTGGCCGTCGCGGATCTGCTGGAGGATTCGCGTGACGAATGGCTTGGGAATCACCCGGCCGCCGCGGAGGCTGACGAGCCGTTCGAAGGCGAATGCCACCATGATGACCGAGCAGAGGGCGATCGGATACATCAGGATCCCGCCCTTGCGCATGATCTCCAGGAGACTGCCGGTGGGAATCAGCGCATCGTTGGCGGCGGCCTTGTTCTCCTCTGCCGGGGCATTCGCAGCAGGAGCCGCTTTGGCCCCCTGGCCGGTCTGGGCGCCGGCCGGTCGGAACTCGCTCATCCAGACGATCAACACGAGAACCGTCAGGAGTCCCACCATCGCGCTGCTGAGCGATCCAAGTAACCGTTCTCTCGAGGTTCGTTTCACATCGTACTCCTATTCGATGCTCGCTCTTTGAGCGAGAGGCATATCTTGGCTAGGATGCCGCCTCGGGATGCCGCTGCTGGGCGGCCCGAAGACGCTCCGTAGCCTCCTTGACAAACTCCGTCTGCGGATAGGTCTGTAACAGCCGGTTGTAGGCGGCGATCGCTTCTTTCCATTCGCCCAAGTTTTCGTGGCACTTGGCGGTCTGCAACAAGGCGGCTGCCTGCCAGGTGGGATAAGCGTAGAGGAACTCCAGCCGCGAGTACTCGCGCTGGGCGTCCTCGTAATTCTTCTGATGGAAAAGCGACTCGGCGATCATGAATTGGGCCTTGGCCGCCGTCTCCGTCTTGGCGCCGGCGGGCGAGGCGATCACCTTGCGATAGGCCTGCCGGGCGCCGTCGAAATCGGCCTTGTTGGCCAAGTAACGGCCGATGACGTAGTCGGCCTCGTATTGCTCGGCGAAGTCGGGAAAACGCTTGGCGATCTGCGAGACGACCGCGTGGGCCTCCTCCCACTTCTTCTCTTTGACCAACGACTGGGCCAGCCGCAAATGGGCGACCGCCAGCCATGCCTCGGGACGTTCCTGGCTCTCTTGGACGAGTTTTTGGAGACGGCCAGCGGCCGCCGCAAAATCGTTCTGCCGGAAGAGCGACTCGGCGATCCCGTACTCGGCCAGCGGCTTGAGTGTGCTCTGCGGATATTCTTGGATCAGGGTTTCGAACGCCTTTCGAGCCTGGTCCCATTTGTTCTCGGCCGCTGCGACCTGTCCCCATAGATAGAGGGCGTTTTCGCGGATCTCGCGGATTTTCGGGTCCGGCTTGAGGGCGAGCACCGCCTCAGCCCGCTCATTGGCCCGAGCGTAGTCCTTGGCCTCCAAGGCTCGCTGGGCCAGGCGGAACGTGGCGTCGGCCCAGTAGCGACTCTGGGGGAACTCTTTGCGCAGCCGTTCGAACGCGTCGGTTGATTCCTTCGCCTTGCCCTGATCGTTGAGCGACCAGGCCAGCTTGTAGAGGACCGCATCCCGTTCCGGGTACTTGGGATGATCGTTCAAAAGACGCTGATACAGGGACGCTGCTTGCGGCTGCTGCCCCAGGGAGTCGTGCAGCCGGGCTGCGGCCCAGAGGGCGTCAGGAGCTTCACGGGCCGTAGGATACTTGGTAATGACCAGATCGTACATGGCCTGGGCCTGGACTGTCTTGCCGAGCTTCTGCAGGCTCTGGCCGCGGACGAACGCGGCCTCGGCGGCCAATTGCGGATCGAGGTTTTTCAGTTGGAGCAACTGCGCGAATGCGGCGGCCGCTTCCTCGTGCCGGCCGGCATTGAAGTGGGTCCAGCCGAGGCCGGAGAGGCCCTGTTGTTGATCCTGGCCCGGCGCGCTGGAGTCGTGGCCGATCCGCTTGAACAACCCGTTGGACCATTCGTTGTCGCCCGCGTCGTAAGCGGCCTCGGCGATCTGTCTGGTGATGGGAACGAGCAGCGCGTGTTTGGGGTATTTCTCCAGCAACTCGCCGTAGGCTGCTTTGGCCTTGGGGAGCTGCTTGGTCCGCGCGTAGCTGAGGGTCAACAGGCCGCGGGCTTTGATGTCGGTGTCACCCTCGGGCTTTGTGGCCAAGAAAGCCTCCAGCGGCGCAACCGCCTCGCCAAACCGTTTCAGGCTCACCAACTGTGACCCCTGGGCCAACTGCGCGTCGCTCCGGAGTTGGCCGCTGGCCGACTGGAGGACCGGCGCCAAGACCTTGAGTGCGTCTTCCTGACGTGTGAGCCCTTCGTAGCTCAGCGACAACAGGTAGCGATTCTCCATGGCCTGTTCCCCGGAACCGTTGCCGTTGACCAACGGTTCGAGGATCGTGACCGCGCGTTGATACTCTTTGCGATCGACCAGGGAGCGTGCAGCGATCTGGGCGACGCTGGCCTGGAGGGGGCTCGTGGAATGCCGGGCGGCAAACTCGGCCGCCAGTCGGTCGAGCGTGGCATAGTCCTTGCTTTGCAGGGCGGCCTGGGCCTTCCCGTGCAAGGCCTCGTCTGCCAGTTCCCCTGTGGGGCCCACGGCCGCCAGGACCTGGTCGAACTGTTCCATGGCCGCCTTGACGTCGCCTGCGTGGAGCAGCGCGTCGCCGGCGTGCAGCCGGATGGAAGCGATCAACTTGTGCTTCGGGTCGGAGGCTGCGGCGTCCAAGAGGGTTTTGGCCGCATCCTTCCAGTTCTTCTGCAGCTTCTGGGTTAAGCCGAGCCAGTAGCGAGCTTCAATGCCCACTTTGCGATCCGACGCGATGGCCTGAAACTGCCGCTGGGCTTCGTCCGTCCGGTTGAGCTTCAGCAAGGCCCAGCCGCGCCCCAGTTGCACGGTGGAACGCCAGGGGCTTTCGGCGTAGGTCGTGTCGAACGTGTTGAACGTTGTCAGGGCGTCCTCGAAACGGCCCCGGGCGTACTGCAGCGCGCCGAGCTGGAACTGGGCGTTGTCGGCGAATTCGCTGCCGGTCTTCGCGGCGATCGCCACATACCGCTTCTCGGCCTCGTCGGCCTGGCCCAGCTTGTCGAGGGCTCGGGCCAGCCCGAAGCGGCATTCGTCCTGGTTCTTGCCGTCGGGAAATTCGCGGAGGCAGCGGTCAAAGTACTCTCTGGCCGAGGCCGGATCACTGGCGGTCAGGGCGATTTGTCCCAGATAGGTCAGCGTGTAAGCGTTAAGCTTGTCGGAGGGGTACTTGTCCAGGAATTGCCTGAGCTGAGGCCGGGCCTGATCCGCGTGGCCCGCCAAATAGGCCGCCTCGCCTGCCCGAAACATCGCCTGACGTGCCCACGGGCCCGCCGGCTCCCTCTGGAGATACTCGCGGAAGCGTGCCGCCGCCTGGTCATGTTGGCCGAGCTGCACCTGGGCCTCGGCGAGGAAGAAGACCCCCTGGCTGACCTGGGTCCCCTGGGGGAAACGTGCCAGGTAGCTTTCAAACTCCTTGGCGGCCAGCTTCCATTGTCCGCGGCTATAGTGTCCCGCTGCCACCGCGTATTGGTCAGCCGCCTCGTCGGCTTTGATAACGGACGAGGCCAGTCCGACAGCCATGCTAGCCACAAGGGCTATGCGAAGCGGGTAGGTTATGAACATGACCGGCTACAGGATCCCTTTCGATTCTGGGATTACGAGCGGAGTGGTCTACAGGTCCGCAGGCGGCCCGGGGCGACACTGATCGCTGGCAGTGTGCCCGAACCTATAATCAAAATCGTACCCTTGCCCAAACGGCCTAGCAACCCCAAGGGGCAGGGAGAGGGAAATCCGAAAAGAAAAACGGCGGCGTGGCCCAAGGACCGACGCCGCCGTTTTGTCGTGTGACTTCCTGGAAACCGGTCAGCCGGACGGTTAGTATTCGCTCGCCGGCCCGCCGTCGACGTTCCCGACGATGTGCAGATGGTTGTGGTCGACGTAGACGACTTCCTGGGCGTCTTGATTGACCGCCGTGTATGGAATCGGCCAGCCGACCCGGGTGGCTTCGCTGAAGAAGATCGTGCACTTATAGTGGGCGTGATGCAACTGCGCCGGACCAAGCAAGGGGTAGACCCGCGGCGGATCCACGTAGTCGGCGATCGGTTCAACGATGATCCGAACATTGTTTCGTTGGATCTCATGCAAGAGCGGCAGGCCACCCTCAACCGGTCGGGCCTCTTCCAGGGCTCGCATCACCTCGTCCGGCGACGGCGGGTCCAGGGCCACGGTCGGACCGCCTTCGGTGATTGGACCGAGGATCGGCACCTTCTTGTAGCGTTCCTTGACCCATGCCTTGTCCTCGAGTTCGTCCTGGAAGAAGGGGCTCACCGGGATCGGCCAACCCAAGAGGCCTAGATTCGGGCCGTAGGCCGTTCGGACACAGCCTGTCGACGACCCAAGGGACATCGTCAATACCAGGCCAAACAGGATGGCGGTAACTCGCTTGTGCAACATGAACTGGTACCTCGACTGATCGGTCTAGAATCGACAGCCGGCGACTCACTTGCTGTCGTAGAGGCTCGGTGTCTGCTAGCTTTCCACTGATTGCTCGAAAGCTGTATGAATGTATCGTGTTAATCTGTGCCAAACTTTCGGGTTTTTCGGGTAGCAACGGATGATTCGGAAGGTTCGGCGGCCGCTCGGCGGGTGACCAATAAAAAAGCCCTCACACGAAGGGGTTCGTGTGAGGGCTTTCTCTGAAACAAGCGGGCTATCTGCCGCACGGACGGAACAGGCCCGAGAACCATCCCTTCGAGGAGCCGTCGTCGAAGTCCAGGTTCCACCAGCCGTCGTGCCATTCCAAGGTCACCTTCCGCCATCCGAGTGGGACTTGCGGATAGGGGTAGAACGGCCCAACGTACGGCCAAGCGGTCGGCGAGTATTGCTTGGGGTAGGTCAAGGCTGCGTAATTTGGGTGGGCAGCGTAGGACGGCCAAGCGTAGTTGGGCATGTGGGCTTGGTCGTAAGCCGGCGGGGGCATTCCCGGACCGGGGCCCGCGTACTGGGGCATTGGGACGCCGGGCTGAGCGCCGATCGGCAGCGGAACGCCGCCCATCTGCGGAGCCATGGCCGGAGCCGGTTGCGGCGCTACTTGGGGCATCGGCTGCGGCACGACCTGCGGAGCGGGTTGCGGCGCCGGGGGTGCCGGTGTAGGAACGGGCGCCGGAGCAACCGGTTGTGTAAAGGCGATCGGGATCGGTCGGGGCTGCACAACGGCCGTGCGTGCCTGCTCGGGCGACGGGGCGGGCTCAAGGTCGGCGGTCTCCAGCGACGCACGGCTCACTTCAGGTGTCGCGGGACGGAAGGGGATCGCCGCAAGGTCGGCGCGGGGGACGGTCGGCGGCGTGCGAGAAAACTTCTCGGGTGCCACGGCTCCTGTCGCTTGTTGAAGCGTGGGGGCGGTCGACGGGCCAGTCGACGGGGCGAAACTGGTCGTCTGGGGTTTGGAGTTGATTGCCAGGGTCGACCTCCCCGCAGGGGAGGGGGTGTCAGCCAAGCTCACTCGGGCTCCTTCGTCCCCAACCGTCAGGTTGTTGACGACGCGGGTGACACCTGGCGTCTGGAATACCACCTTCAGGGCGGTGTTCATCTCTTCGCGGCTAGAAACCTGTCCGCGAATCCATGCCGTGCCATCCTGGAATTTCACCCCAATCTTGTAGCCGTGCAGTTGGCCGCTTTCTTTGAGATTGGTGGCAATCTTCTCAGCAACCTCTTGGTTTCCGGCCAACACCCAAACGGGGGCCAGTACGGTGGCGAGGATAACCACCATGCCTATGAACAAACGTCGCATGCCTTCCCTCCTGTTCAGATCAAACCCACGGTGGCAGTTGGACCGAGGGCGGTCTCGTGTTTCCTTCTTCGTTTGACCCCAGCGAATCAGCCTTGCCGGTTGATGTGAAGAGGGGTGAACGGGCTGATAGACCATCGCGGTCGGGCAGTCGCGTTCAGGCCCCCCTGCGCAACTTCCGTGTCAATGATTGCTGCCTGTGTATCTGTTTCGGTTGCTGATTATGCGGACGGGAAGCTTTTTTTCGATTTTGCTGGTGTTCCGAGAAAGGCACGGGGAACGGGTTGTTGCGGATGTGACGCAAGTACTGACACGGCAATGGGTTGGGAATTGAGGTCGGCGGTGCGGAACGCCGAAAGGAGGGTCGCTTCAGGCGGGGCGTGGTGGGGGATATGGGAACGTGCTCGCCCGCAAAAAGCGGCTCGCTTCATGCTTGACTTTAACGCCAAAAGGGGACCAGAAAAGGCCGGGAGACTTTAACGATCGGGGATCGGTGGGGCGATTGGCCGCTCGAGGCTGCTCCGGCCAGTGTGGCTGAAGTCGCAGGTCGCTGTCAAAACCATGAGTGAGAAGGTCGCGCCCGAAGTGAGCCAATAGCCGGGACCGAGGAGCAAGGCGACCATGGTTGTCAGGCCTACGAGTCCCAAACTGGCAAAAAACAGACGTTGTCCCGACGCTTGGTAGCGTGATCCCTCGCTCAGACGCGCTAACGCGGCGCTAGTGAGGCCAAGGAGTTGCGCGGCGAGAAGGGTGGAGAGGATGATTGTGGACTGGTGAACCGTCATGGAGGTTTGGTTCCCTGAATCCGTTCTGGGGGGCGAAGCGGAGTCGCGGTTGGTCTCGCGGTCGCTCGAGGTGCTAGGCGACGTCCGTGTCGGGTTTGGGTATGACTGTCGGATTGCGATTTTCGTGCCAAAGACCCGAGCGGGTAGCGTGCGTTGGCTCGCAACATCGGCATTGGGAATGACTTATGTTGGGCAGGGGTCGATCCTTTCTGGGGTCTCTGTTGCGGCCGTATTGTAGCCGGTCCTCCCGGTTCTGCAAATCCTACAATGCGTGGATGGCGGGCGGGGCGTGCGTCGTTGTTGCCGGCGATCGTCCTCTCTGTCCTGTCTTGCGTCTGCTAACAGCAAAAGAGCCTCGGCACCCATCCGAGGTGCCGAGGCTCATGCGACGTTTGTGCGATGAAAGCGTTCTTACCGCAGAAGCTTCTTGAGTTCCTTCTCCAGTTCGGCCGCCTCAACGCTCCGGTTGACGACCTTCCCTTGCTGGTCGATCAGGAGCATGGTCGGCAGGGTGAGGATGCCCAATTCGTTGGCTGGCCGGCTGTCGAGGCCGCCTTCCTCGAAGATTTGCGGCCAGGGAAGTGGATTCTCGGCCAGGTAGGCGTCCATGTCTTGTTGCGAGCTGTCGAGGTTGATCCCGATGACTGTAAAGCCCTGGCGGCCGAAGCGGCCGTGCAAGTCTTTGAGGGTGGCCATGTGCGATTTGCATGGTTCACACCAAGTCGCCCAGTATTGGAGCAGGACGACTTGGCCACGGTGCTTGGCTAGGCTGATGGTCTCGCCCTTCGGGTTCCTGCCCTGGAAGTTGAGGACCTTGCCTACGGATTCGAGGCGGTTCTTGGCACCGGCAGCCTTGGCGGCGGCGGTCGACTTGGGGAACTCGGTGACAATCCGGTTGTACCACTTCTTGCAGTCGTCTTCCTGCCCGGCGAACTCCTGGGTGATCGCCAGTTGGAGCATCGCTTCGGCCGCGTCAGGGCTTGTGGGGTGCTCGTTGACGTAACCCTCGAGTTTCTTCTGCCATTCGGATTGGATCTTCATCGAGTCCGCGCCTGGGGCGTTGACGGCCAGCCAGTATTCCGCAGCCAGTTGCCGGAATCGAACATAGGCAGCTAAGTCTTTGTCTTGTGGTGACTTGCGGAGCCTCTCGTAGACCGCCTGCAGTCGCGTGGCGCCATCCGAATACGCCTCGCTCTGGGCGGCCGCAGCGATCCGGTCTGCCAGGTCTCGGGTCCACATCGCTCGATCTTCGGCCTTGGGGGCCTTAGCGATGATCTGTTCGAGCACGTCGAATCGCTTAGCGGTTAACTTGCTGAGTTCTTCGCGCCCACTGGCCTTGCTGGCCTCGGCATCGATGCCCTCCAATTGGGACAGCAGTTTCTGGAATTCCCCCGTCGCACCGCTTGCTGCTGTCCGGGTGCGGTCCGGTGCGTTCATCTGGAAGAAGAACCCGCTATTGGCCACCGGTGTATCGGCGAACACCAGTTGTGGCGCGTCGACGACGCGCCAGACATCTCCCACCTGGACCAGGGTGCCGATCTGCACTTGGCCGTGCTTGCTTTCTCGCTCGACGATCGCAACGACGTTCTCGTAGACGCGGAGGTCCTTCTTGGAGCCGTCGGTTCCGGTCGGCACGACTCCCGGTCGGTTGCCGTTAAACTGGAGCCATTTGGTCTCCTGGTTAATATCTTGCTGCTCGGTGGCCAGCTTCTTGAATGCGGACTCGAGCTTCGCCAGCTTCTCGGTCAGTTGCTTGGTCTTGGTCTCGCCAAGCCCCAGGGACTGCAGTTCCGGGCTGGTCAGGGCGACGCGAAGGAATCGGGCTGTATCGTGGTGCCCCATGGCTCCGATCACTTCCGCGGTAACTTCCTCAGCCGAGATGGCTTTCCAAGAATCGATTCGGCCGTCTTCGTCTTTGTCCAAGCCCCACCGGCAGCCGGCCGTGTTGAACCAGCGGTACTGGTCAGCTTTCCCGTTGTAATTGCTGTCGATGTCGCGGTAGACCTCCAGGCCATCCTTGTAGTAGCACCACTGGTCAACGACATTGTCGCTATTGGTGTCGACGAATCGACGAAGTGTTACGCCGTTGGCGTCCTCGACCACCCAGCCGACCTGTCCGTCGATCTTCTTTGCCGAGATCGTGCACTTGGCCGCGTCCTGAGGGGTTGGGCGGCTGTAGTCGGCGTCGCTCTGAATGGGGGTTAGCTTCAGGGCCTGTTCAGCAGTGGGGGTCGCACCGTGGGATGCGGAAGCCATTACGGCGAGTAAGATTAGCGAGCAACCAAACAGTGGGGGGAAGTGCATTCCGAGCCTCATGGGACGTTCTCCTAAACGGCAATTGCGCAGGGGCATTCACCTTGCGGGGCCTGTGAATCTCTTTTTCGGCCCCCGATCGGGTCGGACATGATTGGATTACGCCGATTTTTCCGACTGTAGCGGATATATGGCTGAAAGCCATACCCCAGTTTTTGGGTATCGACCAAAAGCCGGGTAGTTTAGATACTGTTGCTGTGCTTGCACGCCGAGTCCATTTCGATTTGACAGAACGGCGACGGGCTATAAAATGCGACTATTCTTGACCACGCAGTGGTCATTGGTCGACAAAAAGGCTATGCTAAGTAGTCTGGTCGTTGACCGCGGGCGCATAGCTCAGTTGGTTAGAGCGCGTCCCTGATAAGGACGAGGTCCCAAGTTCGAATCTTGGTGCGCCCACTCGCGTAACTTCTTACGAATTCTCAACTTAACGCTTGTGCTTAAGTTTTTGGCAATCGCATCTGAGGAGGGGGGAAGGCGTACCGTGCCGTACGGTACGATTTCCCGTTGAACCGCACGGTTCAGACTCCTGCGTCGATCCTTTCGGTGTGCCCCTCATCTCTCTCCCTTGGAGGTACACAATGCGTCTGCCAAAGTGCCGCCGGAACACCCACGGCCAAGCGTTCGTCGAGCACAAGTCCATCCCCAACAAGAGTCGCCTCCTCTATGTTGGTGTCTAAGGGCCCCTCGAGAGCAAGAAGAAATACGCCGAATTCCTTCAGCGTCTGGAGGAGGGGGGCCCGTTGGCTCCTGAGGCCTTTGCCGGCTACGATAAGACGATTTCCGAACTGATCCCGGCGGGGGCAGGTAGCTTATTTCCCATTCACAGGTCAACTGGCCCGCCCGCTGCTGAGCGTGGGCGTCCGGTCAACAGGGGTTGGTCGGGCGTGCCGGTCTGCCATTCCCTGCCGAGGAGCGACACACCGCTGCCACTTCCGCCTCACCCCGAGAGTGTGTCGGTGGGGACGACCAATGCATCTTGATTGCATCGAGCGGTCCCCTCGCGTCATGCACGTGGGTACTGTGTCGTATGGACGCGGTGGCTCGGCAAATCTCTTCATGACTTCATGACTCGCCTCGGCCCTCGATATCGTCATCCTGGCAGCGGCTAGCGACCCGACTTCTGGCGAACGGTCACTT
Organism: Thermoguttaceae bacterium; assembly: GCA_039680305.1. Classification (GTDB taxonomy): domain Bacteria; phylum Planctomycetota; class Planctomycetia; order Pirellulales; family Thermoguttaceae; genus JBDKTH01. The sequence goes on from JBDKTH010000199.1 coordinate 14,223, forward strand.
TGGGTCACGGACCTCCGCCACCATTTCTAGCAGCGTGTCGAGCAGCTTTTCCGAACCGTGCGGCTCGAAGGCGCCCGATCCGAGCCACGTCTCGTAGCCGCCCCATTCGAAGTGCTTAGCGGTCGGAATGTAGCCAAAGCCGCCGTGGGCCCATTCGACCAGGACCGCCGGCTGCATCGCAGCCCGTTTGCGGAACTCCAGACCGATCTCGCAGAACGGCTCGCCGGGCATCGTGCCAATACACGCCGGCCCGATCTGCAGTACTTGCAGCGGCACCGAAACCTGCGTCTCACGCTTGGCCATGTCCCTGATCCGTTGCGCATAGCTCCACGACAGGTCGACCTGGTCGGGCTTGGGCCCCGGCTTCGTCAACCGTTCCTTGGCCCAGGCGATTTGTTCGGCCGTCGGCATGGGGCGCGCGATGGTTCGCTCCCGGAAGCGGGCCGCCAGGACCACGTGGTCCTGATACTCGGCCTTGGCTAGTGCCGCCTGCACCTTGGCGGCCAGATCGTGGGCCACCAATCGGATCTGCTCGTAGGGCTCTTTCCGCGGTCGCGGGTGGAGGAAGTTGAGGTTGTTGATGTCGCCGCTGGAAGCGTTGGCCATCAGGGCCACCATCGGTGGATCCTGCTCGTTGCCGCCGAGCAGCCGTTCGAGCCGGTCGCAGTACACGCCGTAGTAGTCGGCCGAAACGTCGCCCTTGGGCACGCCGCCCACATAGTGCAGCGAATAGGTCGAGTAGACGGCGATCGGCCGCCCGGTCGGCTCACGCAGGGCCAGGATCGTCACCGTGGGATCGGTCGGACCGGCTGGCTTGATGAGGTCCGGGCTGCCCTGGCGAGGGTTGGTCTGCACCTGGTCGGTGCCGCCGAACGGGTTGGGCCGCGTCCCGCTCGGCTTCACAAACCAGCGCCGGTTGAACACGTGCTCCGGCGCCTGCGTGGTGAGGCACGCCAATTGGGCCGGACGCAGCCGGTTCGCGGCGCAGCACACGCCGTCAATGATGCGCTGCACGACAAAAGCGCGGTAGTTATCGTACTCCGGCTCACCGGGGGCGGGCGCCTTGCCGCTGGTGCTGCTAGCCGAATGGGTGTGTACGGCCGAGATCAGCACGTTGGTCGACGGAATCCCGACCCGCTTTTCGATCAGGCTTCGCGTCTCGGCGCACATGCCTGCCTCGGTTCCCAGCAGATCGAGGACCACTAAGGCGAGCTTCGTCTTACCGTCGTCGAGCACGAGGCACCGGGCGTGGAGCTCATCGTGCACGTTGGTGGACAGCGGGGCCACAAAATTGCCGACAATCGGCCTCCCCAGCGGCGGAGTGATGTTGCTCACGGCCGCGCCGGCCCGGAACGTGGGCGTGGGAGGGGCCGCGCACAGCGTCGCAGCGATCAAGGAACAGGCAACGAGGGCGAGCACCGACGATTTCATGGCGAGAATCTCCTGACGTCTGCGGTCGTTCAAGGCATGGCGTTTGATGGGGCAAGCGACGCTATTGGGCAGCGGTCGGACGCACCTCGGCCGCCATTTCCAGCAGGGCGTCGAGCATCTTCTCCGAGGCCTTTGGCTCCAAGCGGTTGGTGGCCAACCATGTCTCGTAACCGCCCAACTCATGCTGCTTCGGCGTAGGCAGGTAGTCGAAATAGCCATGGGCCAGGGAGACCAGGAAGGCCGGCTGCACGGGACTCCGCTTGCGGAATTCGAGGCCGATCTCGCAGAAGACCTCGTTGGGCAAGCTGCCGATGCACACGTCGCCGATACGCAGCACTTGCAGCGGCGTCGGGACCGAGGCCGCACCGCGGGCCAGGGCTTCGAATCGCTGGGCGTAAACGTAGGGAATGTCGGGCTTGCCCGGCTTGGCCAACATCTCTTTGGCCCACGCCATCTGCTCGGCACTAGGCCGGCGTGTGGCGATCACCGGCTCCCGGTAGCGTGCGGCAAGCGTCAGCCGGTCAGAGTACTTGACCTTGGTCAGGGCCGCCTGAACCTTCGCGGCCAGGTCGTCGGCCACAAACCGCATCTGCTCGTACGGCTTCTTGGGCGGCCGGGGGTGGAGGAAATCGATGTTGTTCACGTCGCCGCTGGTGCCATTGGCCATCAAGGCCACCATGGGCGGATCCTGTGGGTCGCCCTGCAGCAGACGCTCCAGACGCTGGCAATACATGCCGTAGTAGTCGGCCGAAATGTCGCCGTTTCCCACGCCGCCCACGTAGTGCAGCGAATAGCAGGAGTACACGGCGATCGGTCGGCCATCGGGCTCGCGCACGGCGAGGATCGACACCGTCGGATCGGTCGGCCCAGCCGGCTTCACCAGGTTCGGGCTGCCCGCCGGTGGATTCATCTGCACCTGGTCGGTGGTGCCGAAGGGACCGGGCGGGACCGTGCCGGGCTTGAGGAACCAACGGCGGTTGAATACATGCTCCGGCGCCTGCGCGGTGGTGAACCCGAGCTGCGCCGGACGAAGCCGGTTAACGGCGCATTTGACTCCGTCGGCGATCCGCCGGGCGACGAAAGCCTGGTACTTGTCGCTCTTCTGCGGGAACTCGAAATGCTTCGCGCCCAGCGCGCTGGCGGCCGAATGATTGTGGATGGCCGAGATCAACACGTTCGTCGATGGGATGCCCGTCTCCTGCTCGATGAACTTGCGAGCCTCGTGGCTCACGTTGTAATGGATGCCCAGCAGGTCGACGACCACCAACGCGAGCCGCGTCTTCCCATCGTCGAGCACAAGGCACCTCGCGTGTAGCTCGTCGTGGACGTTCGTGGCAGGAAAGGGCAGAAAACCACCGATGATCGCCGAACCCAAGGCCGGCGTGATGTTACTCGTGGCCGCACCGGCGCGAAACGTCGGCGCGGGCGGAGCCGCAGCGAGGAGTGCGGTGCTCATGAAGCAGGCAACGATGCCAAGAAGATACTTTCTCACGATGGGGTCTCCCAAGACAGCGCAGCGAAAGTGGATTTGGACACCGGCAGCGATCTCAATGTACACCTGCGTCAAGCACAATTCCAGTGCTGTACGTCAATCCGGCCTTCGCTGAGTCGGCGAGGAACAACTCAACAGGTCGGCCGGTGGCTCAGCATGCGATTCTTCACATCAGACCATTCCGCACCTTTCTGCCCCCCCGTCTTTCCGGCGGCCGGCCGCCACGTCGCAACCACGATCGCCAGGCGGACACGGGGTCCTCGATCCAGTTGTAAATGGTCTGCCGCGACAGACGCCGGGAAGGCTGTCGAGAGAAATCCCGCCGAATGCGCCCGGCAATCTGATCGGCCGATCAGCATCTATCCAGTCGTTCCTCGACGTAGCAATGCAGACCGCCGTCCTCCGTCGTTGGACAGGTCACCCAGCAGGGTGTTCTGCAGCAATACTGCCCGGACTCGCTTCAGGGGACAACTTCAACTACAATAAAGGGCTGTGACGTAAGATCTCTCAATATGGAAGGACAAACGATGCGATTGCGGACTATGTCGTTGATTCTGATGGTCGTGACTTCCTGCATCTGGCTGCGTTCGACAGCGGCGGACGACAATTTCGCTCGCACAACCATCGATCTGGGCATGATCGTCAGCGACATCGACAAGTCGGTCGCTTTCTACACGCAGGCCATCGGTCTCAAAGAGGTTCCCGGTTTCCAAGCTACGGGGCAATTCACCGGCGACGCGGGCCTGACAGACAATCAACCGGCGAACGTCCGCGTGCTGGTATTGGGCGACGACCCCACGGCCACCCGGTTGAAACTCATGGCGATGCCCGCGACTGAGCCGAAACGCGGTGATACCAAGTTCATCCATTCCGAGTTCGGCTTTCGTTACATCACAATTCGCGTGAAAGACATGACCGCTGCCGTTGCGCGTCTGGAAAAGGTCGGCGTCAAACCGTTGGCGAAATGCCCGCTCGCGCTTCCGAAAACGACCTCCTCGGAGTCATATCTGACCGTGTTCCGTGATCCCGACGGGAATTTTGTGGAGTTGGTCGGCCCCAAGCAGAAGTGAGTCGGGGCACTCGCCCGCAGCAAACAACGAGACTACCAAACCTCGACAAGACGCCCTCACGCCGGTCAGAATGAATGTGCTGTGCAACTCACGAACTACGTCAAGGTGGCGTCGGGAAGGGAAGGCCAGCAACTCGGTTTCTCGGCACCAGGCCGATCCGACCAAAGAGCCGGCGGACAACAAGCTCGATCGACACTTCACGGCCGACGCGCCGAACCGCATGTGGATGGTCCCTGAGTTCCTCTGGCACGGGGCCGAAGCCTACGGCTTTCGCGGCGACGTTTGGACCTGTGTCGGTTCCAGGATTCTCTGGTATAATGCGGTCGCCCCCCAAGGAGGTAAGCTTGGATGAA
>JBDKTH010000060.1:0-9383 GCA_039680305.1 Thermoguttaceae bacterium
TCATGACAGATCGCCTCCTCCTCAAATCTCCCGCAACGCCAGGGGGCATGCATGTGCCCAGGACGACGCAAGGGTCGATTCTATCCGCTAGTTCGGGGAGCAACAACAGAGCTTCTGGCGAGCCCGATCGCCAGCCGGGGGGCGAAGGGGGCGTCGCTCGATCAGGAATTTCGAGAGAGTCCCGTCCGGCCAAGGTGGGGGGCGTCGCGACTCGCTCTAGGCCCGGCCGTGCCTTTGCCGAAGCTGTTTTGACCAGTTGATTGACCCCGTTGTTGCGTCCGCATAAACTTAAGCCGTTCTCATAGGGGGCGTGTGGTGGGGATTCTTGACTGTTCGATTTCATCGCGGTGGAGCGGGATAGTGCCCGTAACCATTTTGGAAAGGATCGCAGCTGGCGATCCCTCTGCCCTGGATGAGTGTATGGACCGGTACGGCGGCCTGATCTGGTCCCTGGTACGCCGTTTGGCCCCGGACTATACTGATGCCGAGGACATGGTCCAGGAGATCCTGGTCGAACTGTGGCGGTCGGCCGGGCGTTTCGATCCTCGAATCGCATCCGAAGCCACGTTTATCACGATGATCGCACGGCGACGTTTGATTGATCGGCAGCGTCGTCGGGGTCGCGAGCTCGACACGGTCTCGATTGGAAACGAATCCGTGTCGGCGGCCGGTGATGCCGAGGCACGCATGGAGCGTGGCGAGGAAGTGGAAAAGGCGTGCAAGCTGCTTGCCGCCCTGCGCCCGGAAGAGCGACGAGTCTTGGAACTCTCCCTCCAGCAGGGACTTTCGCAGAGCCAGATCGCGGCAGCGACGAACCTGCCGCTGGGAACCGTCAAGACGCATGCGCGGCGAGGACTGATGCGGTTGCGGCGGCTGCTCAAGATCGAACCCACCGATAACGAAGAATGAGGAGCTTGGGGTGAGCGGGGCAGATCATCGCGACGAGACGCGGCCTGAACAATCGCCAGCCGAGCAGGCGAGTCGAAGAGACGTGAGGATCGACCGTCCCCATGAGTTTCTCGCCAACCTCTTGTACAAGGCGAATCGAAGCCTGGCCGGCTACGCGGCCACCGACCTTCTCGGAACGACGCCCGACGCGGCCGCCTCCTTCCCGCCCGATCCATTCCAGGCGTGGCAGGATCTCTTGGCTGGGCGATTGGAAGAACTCGCTGCGGCGGTTGTAGCCGAGCGGCCCCAGTTGTTTGTCCGCCAGGTCCAGTGGAGCAAAACCGTGCATAGCGCTCGCGGCGTTTCCAGCGAGCACCTTCGGGCTGGCCTGCGCGCCCTGCGTCATACGTTGAGCAACGAGCTGCCTGAGGCCTACAGGCCGATCGGGGCGGCGTATCTCGATCAGGCGCTGGCCGAGTTTGACCGCGAGCCGTCCGACATCGCCCCGCTGACGCCCTACACGCCCGACGGGCATCTGGCCTCGGAATACCTGCTGGCGATCCTGGAAGGCGACCGCCGGCACGCCAGCCGGGTGATCTTCGACGCCATCCAGGATGGGCAGACCGTGCCCAACCTCTATCTCAACGTGCTCACGCCGGTGCAGGTCGAGGTGGGCCGGATGTGGCTTGCGAACGAGATCACGGTGGCCGAGGAGCATTTTGCCTCGACGACCACGAAGATGATGGTCGCCCAACTGCGTCCCTATGCCCAATTCCCGCCGTGTCATGGCAAGATCTTGGTTGCCGCGGCCGTGGACGGCAATCTGCATGACCTTGGAGTGCAGATCGTCACCAACTTCTTCGAAATGGACGGCTGGCGCGTCATCTACCTTGGTGCCAGCATGCCCATCGAGGACCTCGTCCTGGCCGTGAACTTCTACAAGGCCGACCTGCTGGCCTTGTCGGTGGCCCTGACCACCCAGCTGCCGACCCTCCACGCGACCATCGAGGCCGTGCGCCAGAGTGAGCTGGGCTCGACGGTGAAAGTGCTCGCCGGCGGGGGGGCATTGGCCGGCTGGGGCGACCTGGCCCAGCAGTTCGGCGCCGACGCCTACGCGGCCGACGCCGTCGAAGCCGTCGCCGTCGGCAACCGGTTGAGCGGCCGGTGAATGGTCCAAGCTCTCTCTAGACGGGCCCTTGGCTCTTCGCGGGCCCTCAGCGCACGCTTGCTCCTCTCTCCCGGGCCAACTATCATGAACCTTCCAGCCGTGCGCAGATTTGTCGACTGCATTGACGCGGTGCCGCAGGCCGGTTCCGGGAAGGTGAACGATGAAACGACGGGTTCGCGTGGCGCTTTTGGTGCAATCGGCCACCGGCTATGGCCGGGGGATGCTCCGTGGCATCGCCGCCTACATCCGGGAGGCCGGCCCCTGGGCCGTCTTTCATCGGCCCGGCGGACTGCTGGAGTCGATCCCCGAGCAGCTCAAGGCGTGGCGGCCCGAAGGGATCATCGCCCAGCTGGAACACCCCACGGTCGTGCGCCAGATTCGCCGGATGCGGCTGCCGGTGGTCGATCTGTTTGCCGGTCTGCGATGTGCGGGCATCCCCCGGTTGCGGGATGACAACGCGGCGATCGCCCGGTTGGTCGCCGACTTCTTTCTCGATCGTGGCTACCGGCACTTCGCCTACTGCGGCGCCCAAGGGGTTTTTTACTGCGAACAGCGCCGCGACGCGTTCGTCGACCATGTGAAGCACGCCGGCTACGGGGTCTCGGTCTACGAGACCCCTTTTCCGACCGGGGTCGTCGGCGCGTTCAAGATCGAGGCGGCCGGCGAGCTCGACCTTGGCCGCATCGGGGCCTGGATCCAAACGCTTCCCAAGCCGGTGGCCCTCATGGCCAGCAGCGACATCCGCGGCCAGCAGGTCCTCAGCGCGTGTAGCGAACGCGCGATCGCCGTTCCCGACGAAGTGGCCGTGGCCGGCGTGGGCAACGATGAAGTCCTCTGCCAGCTCTGCGACCCGTTGTTGACGAGTGTCGAGTTGAACATGGAACGCAAGGGGTACGAGGCCGCCGCACTGCTTCACCGCATGATCAAGGGCGAAAAGCCGCGCAAGGATGAGGTCCTCTTCGAACCGGTGCGCATGGTTCCCCGCGGCTCGACCGACTCGGTGGCCGTCGCCGACCCCGACCTGACGGCCGCCCTGCGGTTCATCCGCGACCACTATGCCGACCGCATCTCCGTGCAGGACGTCGCCGACCACGTGGCCCTGTCGCGCAGCACCCTGCAGCGCCGGTTTGCCGCCCTGTTGCGGCGCACCCCGCGCGACGAGATCGTGCAGGCCCAAGTCCAACGGGTCAAAGAACTCCTGGCGACGACCGACCTTTCCCTGACCCGCATCTCCGCCCTGGCCGGCTTCGAACATCTGGAAAGCATGTGCCGGCTCTTCAAAACCGAAACCGGCAAAACCCCCGGCGAGTTCCGTCGCCAGTCGCGCCGCTAGGACTGACCGAAACCGTCAATCGAAACGATCCAATGCGTCATTGGTTCGCCACCCCGAGCGGACTATACTGCAGAGGAACCCCCAACCAGGATCCCAATCGCCATGAAGCAACTACCGCCCTCGTACAAATGGGAAATGCTCTTCTGGCTCTGGTTGGCGTTCTTCTTGAACCAGGCCGACCGGGCGATCTACGGCGTGGTCCTGCCTCACATCAAACGCTCGCTCCATCTCACGGCCACCCAAGAAGGGCTGATCGGCGCGATGCTCTTCTGGACGTTGGCCTTGATGGTTCCCGTCGCTGGCATCGCCGGCGACCGGTGGAGCCGCCGGAAGATCGCCAGCTATAGCTTGATCTTCTGGAGTTGTGCGACGTCGCTGACCGGCTTGGCTCGAAACTGGATCCATCTGGTGATCTTTCGGAGCGTTGCCACAGGCGGCGGCGAGGCCTTCTTTGCCCCGGCCAACTATGCGATGATCGGCCAGTTCCACCAGAAGACCCGGTCGCTGGCCATGGCGATCCATCAGACGTCGCTCTACCTGGGCGTGATCAGCACCGGCTTTTTGGCCGGGATGATCGCCGAGCGGTGGGGGTGGGAGGCGTCGTTCTACGTGTTCGGCTCCTTCGGCGTCGTGGTCGGGCTGATCATGCTCGTGCGCCTGCACGATGCCCCGAAGGCGATCGACCCGAAGACGGGCCAGCCCGAGCAGCCCGTCGGCACGTGGCAGGCTGCGTCCGTGCTGTTTCGCACCCCCACGGCGGTCCTGCTGACGTTGGCGTTCACGGCCGACGTGTTTGTCATCAACGGCTACATGATCTGGAGCCCGACCTATCTCCAGGAACGGTTCGACCTCTCGCTGACCAAGGCCGGCGGGTTTGCGATGCTCTATCACTACCTGTTCGCCTTCGCGGGCGTGATTCTCGGCGGACTGGTTTCCGACCGCTGGGCTGCGCGGCGGCGCCAGGTCCGCCTCGAGATCCAGTTCCTGGGGCTCCTCCTCGGGGCGCCGTTTGTCTACCTGGTGGGCGCCGGAACCACGCCGCTTGCCGTTTACGCCGGGATGGCCGGGTTCGGGCTGTTTCGGGGGATCTATGAAGCCAATCTCTATGCTTCGCTCTACGACGTGATCCCCGCGCGCATGCGGGCCTCGGCGTCGGGAACGATGCTGATGTGTGCCTTTCTCGTGGGCGGGACGGCGCCGTTGGCGCTGGGCATGATGAAAGACCATTGGGGCCTGGCCGTGGGGCTGTCACGGCTGTCGCTCGTCTTCTTCCTCGGCGCCCTGGCCCTGCTGGTAGCCCATCGGTGGTTCTTCCACCGCGACTACTGTCAGGAAACCGACGCCGAACCATCGTTGGAAAGTGCAGGTTAGGACATGTTTGAGCTTTCGGGAAAAGTAGCCCTGGTCACCGGCGCCTCGCGCGGCTTGGGGCGCGGCATCGCCCTGGTGCTGGGCGAATGTGGGGCCGATGTGATCGTCAACTATCACAGTGCCCAAGCACGGGCCCAAGAGGTCGTCGACCAGATCCACAAGTTCGGACGCCGGGCGGTGATGGTCCAGGCCGACGTCAGCAAGGCCGACGAGGTCCAGCGGCTCTTCGACGAAGTCCAGAGCCAGTTCGGCCGCCTCGACATCCTGGTCAACAACGCCGGTTCGACCCGGGCCCAGGATATCTTCGAGACCACGGAAGCCGACTGGGATTTCATCCTCGAGACGAACCTCAAGAGCTGCTTCCTCTGCTCGAAAGCGGCCATGACGGTCATGAAGGCCCAGAAGAGCGGGCGGATTGTCAACATCAGCTCGGTCGTCGGCCATCGCGGCGCCCTGTACGGCCACGTGCACTATGCGGCGACCAAGAGCGGCATGTTCGGCATCACCAAGACGCTTGCCCGGACCGGGGCCCCGCTGGGAATCAACGTCAACTCCGTGGCCCCCGGCTGCATCGACACCGAACTGCTCCACCAGACCCACGGCGAGGAGGTCGTCCAGGAACTGGCCGACTCGATCCCCCTGGGCCTCGGCACCGGCCGCGACGTCGGCCTGGCCGTGGCCTTCCTCTGCGGCGAAGGCGGCCGCTACATCACCGGCTCCGCCATCGACGTGAACGGCGGAATGTACTTGCGTTAACAGGGTAGGGCGGCGCCGAGCTTGCGAGGCCCGCCAGATTCGTGGGTGTCGTGGGGGGGCGTGAAGCACGGCCCCGAGGAGAAACGGCCTGTTCGGCGGAGGAGAATGTCGAATGTCGAAACCAGAATGACGAAGGAATGACCAAATGTCCGAATGACGAAAAGCCTCGCCCCTTCGGACTTCGCGCTTCGTCCTTCCTTCGTCATTCTGGGTTCGACATTCGACCTTTCGACATTACCGGCGTCTTGGAGATCGCGAAAATGATCAAGCATCTTGCCCTCGCAGCTGTCTGCCTCCTACTGCCGGCTTCGGGATCGGCTTCCGCCGCCGACGGCTCCGTCCACCAACTCACCGTGACCGGCAAGCAGCAGTCCGCTCCTCGCGGCTATGTTCCGCCCGTGCTGGGCAACGGCAACCTCTGCTTTCAGGTCGACTACGAAGGCTGCCAGTCCCAGCGGGCCTACGCCAAAATGATTCCCGGGATTCTCTGGGCAGGACGCCGCTATGGACCTCCGGGCGATCAGCTTGTGCCCTTTGGCCATTTTGAACAAGCGTTGTCCTGCGATGGCAAGCCGTGCCGGACCCCATCAAGCTGGCAGCAGACGCTGAACACCAAAGACGCCCTCACCGATTGCCAATGCGACTACGGCGACTCGCTCACCGTCCAGTCGACTGTCTTCGTCCCTCTAGCCCAGGATCTTGTCGCCGTCAAAAAGCGGTTCGTCTCCAAGGATCAGGCGGCCCACACGGTCCGGATCGAGTTCAACTACCTGTTCTCCCCGCCGGGCAAGACCAACCAGCCGCCCCGACGCGTGACCATGGCTCCCCAATGGAAGGCCGACTCCAAGAGCATCGACGTCGCCTATCACGTCGATGGCTATCGGGCGTGCGACGGGATCGTCTCCGTTCTGGCCGACGGGCCCGTGACGCCGCGCATCGTTCAGCAGACGTTCAGCCTGGCGGCGGACCTTGCGATCGACGCCGCGAGCCCCAAGGAAATCACGTTCTATCTGGTGTTTGCCGACTCCCTGGACGGCAAGGACTACCAGCAACGGATGGCACAGTTGAAATCTCTGGTTCGTGCCCAGGGATTCGTGGGACTGTTGGAAACCCACAAGCAACAGTGGGCCAGCTATTGGGAGGAGTCGTACGTCCGGCTCCCCGACCAGCCGATGGAAAAGGCCTACTACACGTCGCAGTATCACCTGCGCACGAACGCCACGAAGTGGTCGTTCCCCGTGGCCCTCTTCAACACCCATTGGGCAGGGCGGTTCTTCGGCTGGGACGAGATGTTCGCTTATCTGGGCATGGCCAGCAGCAATCATCTTTCCGTGGCCAAAAGGGTGCCGGACTTCCGCTACGCAGTCCTCAACAGGGCCTTGCAGCGGACCGCCCATTACGGCCATCCGGAGGCGTATGGGGCACGCTACCCCTGGGAGACGCTGGAAGACGGAGGCGAGGGCGCGCCTCCCGGATTCTGGATTGAGCATATCTTCCACATGGCCAATATCGCCCTGTCGTCGTGGTATCAATACCTGTACACCGGCGACCTGGAGTGGTTGAAGACCGCGGGCTATCCCGTGATCAAGGAGTGCGCGAACTTCTATTTCGCGCAGACGATCTACCAGGCTCCCAACGGAGACCTGATCGTCGGCAAGTGCACCGACCTGGAGCGGCTCGGGCCGGCCAAGCTCAATCCGTTCATGACCTCCTGCGGCGTGATCTTCACCCTGGAAGCGGCCAGCAAGGCGGCCGGCCTGCTCCACGTCGATCCAGAACTTGCCGCCTCGTGGAAAGACGCGGCCGAAAAGCTCAGGCAGTCGCTACCCCACAACGGGGAGCGATATATTCCCTACGCCGGCTGCAAGGACGAAAGCATCGCGGTCCTAGGCGGCCTCTTCCCCTATCCGGTATTCGACGCCCAAAGCTCGCTCCAGAAAAACGCCGTGTACTGGTTCGTGCGCGAGGGGATCCGCTTCGGCAACATGTACCCCGTGGGGAAATCGGTCTGTGCCTGGTACGGTGGCTGGATGGCCACGGCCCTGGCCGCTTTGGGCGATAAGCAGGAGACCGTGAAGTTATTGTCGCAAGTCGTCGACGGGACCGGCTGTTTTTCAGAAATCTTCGAGATCAACGAGGAAAAGGTGATCATGCGGCCCTGGTTCTCGACGGCGGAAGGCAATTTCGTCTACGCCCTGAACCAGATGCTCTTGCAATCCCGGGACCAAGAGGTTCTCATTGCCCCTGCCGTTCCCGAGGCGTGGAACGACTTTTCGTTCAAGCTGCCCTGCTACGGAAACCTCGTCGCCACGGTTTCCGCGAAAGGGGGACGCCTGGTGGAGCTGATCCTCACCCCAGGCGATGCCAATCAGACGCTCCGGCGCACGTTGGTGATCCCGTCGCGGCTGGTCGATGAGCGAACAATCAACAAGGCGGCCGTCACGTCAATGACCACGCAAGACGGCTGTCATCGGCTGGACGTCCAACTCAATGGCCCGGTCACGTTGTTACGCAAGCCATGATCGAACCTCCCTCTCCCTCGGGGAGAGGGCCGGGGTGAGGGGAGCTTTCGATCATCGAATCCATGGCAATTCCCCTCACCCTAACCCTCTCCCAAAGGGAGAGGGGACCATTGCACAATCTATAGGATGCTCTCATGAAAGTTACCGGACTGCGCACCTTCGTCTGTCACGCCTATCGCTGCAACTGGGTCTTCGTCAAAGTGCTCACCGACGAAGGGCTCTACGGCGTTGGCGAGGCGACCCTGGAGATGCGCGAACTGACCGTGGCCCAAGCCGTGCAGGAACTCGAGCGCGACCTGATCGGCAAGGACCCGCACGCCATCGAGGCCTTTTGGAGCCAGGCTTACCGCGACGTTTACTGGCGTGGCGGGCCGGTGCTGATGAGTGCCCTGGCCGCCGTGGAGATGGCCCTCTGGGACATCAAGGGCAAGGCCCTGGGCGTGCCGGTCTACCAACTCCTTGGCGGCAAAGTGCGCGACGCGATTCCCTGCTATGCCAACGGCTGGTTTGCGGGGGCCAAGAAGCCCGAGGAGTTTGCCGCCAAGGCCAAGCAGGCCGTCGCGACCGGCTTCAAGGGGCTGAAGTGGGACCCGTTTGGATCGGCCTACATGAACCTCACACGCCAGGAGTTCAACCAGGCGATCGCCTGCGTCGAAGCCGTGTCCGATGCGGTCGGCGGCGAGGTCGATCTGCTGATCGAAGGGCACGGACGGCTCAACGTCCCGACGGCGGTCCGCGTCGGCCGGGCCCTGGAACGGTTCGACGTCCTGTGGTTCGAGGAGCCGATCCCGCCCGACAACCAAGACGCCCTGGCCGAGGTCAAACGGCGGATTCGCGTGCCGGTGGCCGCGGGTGAACGGCTTTACAGCCGCTGGGACTATCGCGACTTCTTGAGTCGTGGCTGTGCCGACTTCATCCAGCCCGACGTGAGCCACGCCGGCGGCCTGATGGAGATCAAGAAGATCGCGGCCATGGCCGAGTGCTGTCACATTCCGATCTGTCCGCACAACCCAAGCGGCCCGGTGGCCAACGCGGCCACGCTCCAGTTGGCCGCCTGCGTGCCCAACTTCTATCTGCTGGAGACGATGAGCAGCGACGTGCCCTATCGCGGCCAGATCAGCACCGAGGTCGTTCGCTTCGAGGCGGGCCTGATGTACATTCCCGACAAGCCAGGCCTGGGGATCGACATCAACGAAGAGGCCATTGCCCAATACCCCTTCAAGCCCCAAGGCCTTCGCCACTACCGCGGCACCCTGACCGAGATCCGCCCGGAGAATGCGCAAGGGTATTTTGAGAAGGGCAAATGATCGCGCTTGACGAACAGAACCGGTAGGGTAGGGCGGCG
>JBDKTH010001092.1:0-12939 GCA_039680305.1 Thermoguttaceae bacterium
ACAGCACGCGGAATTCCGCTGGGACAACAAGGACCCGGTGCGTGGCCTGGAACGGATTCTCTGCCTGAATGCCGACACGGGAGCCGTTCTGTGGAAGCACGAATACCCCTGCCGCTACAAGATCAGCTACCCGTCCGGGCCGCGGGCGACTCCGACCGTGCACCAGGGAAAGGTGTATTGTCTGGGGGCGATGGGCGATCTGGTCTGCCTGGAGGCCGAGACCGGGCGGGTCGTCTGGGCGAAGAACTACGTCCGCGACTATGGAACCGAGATCAATCCCTGGGGAATGGCCGCGGCGCCGCTGGTCGAGGGCGAGAAGCTGATTGCCCTGGTCGGCGGAAAGAACAACGCTGGCGTTGTCGCCTGGAACAAGGATACGGGGGTGGAACTGTGGCGAGCCCTGGACTGTCCCGATCCGGGCTACAGCGCGCCGGTGATCATTGAGTGCGGCTTGCGGCGTCAAATGCTCGTTTGGTGCCCGATCGGCCTTTATTCGCTGGACCCGGATTCGGGGAAAGTCTTGTGGCGCCAGCCGGCCGATCTGAAGATGGGCCATTCCATTGCTTCGCCGCTCTTTGATCCCGATCGGCATCTGGTGTTTGCCACTTCGTTCTTCAACGGGCCGCTGATGATGGAACTCGACTCCGAGAAGCCTTCGGCCCGGCTCCTGTGGAAAGGGGAGAGTGACAGCGAGTTGCCTGCCCGTACGCAGGGGCTTCACGGGCTGATGGCCACGCCCGCGTTCCAGGATGGCTACCTTTACGGCGTGTGCAGCTATGGCCAGTTGCGGTGCCTGGACCCGCAGACCGGCCGTCGCCTCTGGGAGACCTATGAGGCCACGGGCGAGGGGCGTTGGTCCACGGCGTTCCTCGTGAAGCACCAGGACCACTTCCTGCTATTCAACGAACACGGCGAACTGATCCTGGCCAGGCTTTCGCCCAAGGGGTACGAGGAAATCAGCCGGATGCCCGTCCTGGAGCCGACGATGAAAGCGGGACGCCGGATGGTTGTCTGGTCGCCTCCGGCGTTCGCCCATCGCGGTCTCTTTGCCCGGAACGACAAGGAGATTGTCTGCGTGGATCTGGCAGCGCCGTCTCAGGCAGGTTACTCAAGATCCGGCAATTGATCCCGCGTGAGGAGGAGGTGAATTGACCGTGGCATCCCTGGCGTGCGCTGAATGAATCCGAGTTCTTCCAGCTTCAGGACCATCTGGTGCGCAGAGGGAGGAGAAACGCGGAAATACTGCTGCATGTCGGCTTCCGCAGGCGGACGACCGTTGAGCTTCGTGTAGTAGTAGATGAAAGCGAGGAACTGACCTTGCCGATGGGTATAGGTTGGCATTGCATGCTCCGTCTTGCCACTTGATCTTCACGTTCGGAGCTTTGACGACGATCCAGGTATTATAGCGTGCTTCAACAGCCACGCACCAACCGATCCACGACCAACTGGCGGAATTCCGGCGAAAGGTTGGCGAAATAGGCCGTGAATCCCGTGACCCGAACCACAAGGTCCGGATACTGCGACGGGTCCTTGTGTGCGGCCAGCACCTGTTGGGCGTCCACGATGTTGATGTTGAACAGCGTTCCGCCCAGGGCAAAATGGGTCGTGATGAGATTGGCGATCGTGTCCACGGCGTCATCCGCCTGGGCGATGCACGGGTCGAGTTCCAGTTGGATGGGGGCCGTGTTTCCGTAGCCCGGCTGGATCGCGGCAATCGCTTTGACCATCGCCGTGGCCGCCCCGTCGTCGCGGAATCCCGGCCGGGGATTGGCCCCATGGGCGATCGGCTCGGCCGCCCGGCGACCATCGGGCATAGCGCCGACCTGTTTGCCTAGCCGCAGCGTATCGGCCCACGAGAACCAGCCGGGGATCATCCGCCGCCCGGCGGGCGTAGGCTTCTCCGTGACCAGCCGGGTCAGGAGTTGCGAAACCTTCAGCGCCCAGCGATCACCCAGCGAGTCCCCCTCGCCATAGTGTGGAGCTGTGCGCATCATCAGACGCACACGTTCGCCATCGACGCCCTGGTAGTTGTTGCGGAGCTGCGTGGCGAGTTCCTCCCAGGTGATCCGATGCTGTTCTTCGAGACGGCACTCGAGGGCGGCCAGGGAGTCGGCCACATTGGCCAGGCCCGCCCCGTCGACGCACATGTTGTACAGGTCCACGCCGCCGTTGGTCACGTTGAGCCCCCGCTCGATCGGACCGTGCGTGAGCAGATTCAAGATCAGCTCGGGCTCGTTGAGATGCTGGTGATCGAGCTGCATGTCGATCCCGCGTGCCGTGCAGAGGACGGCCCTGCGCAGATGCTCCTCGAATCGCCGCCAGAGCGAAGTGATCGACGGGGTTTTGTCCTCGGCTATCATCTCGTCGAAGGCCACCATGAAGACCTTGGCCACGTTGATCTTCACGGTGTCGTTCATCGTATACTCCAGCCCTGGCAGGGCCATCCAGTTGCAGCCCACGGCGATTCGCTTGCGTGCCAGTTCGGCCGAGTAGCCGTTGCGCATGAAACCCTCGACCAGGGCCTTGTCGCCTGAGAATCGGGGGCAAGCCTTGCGATCGGCGAGCAGATACTCGACGCCTTTGCGCAAGAGACGCGGATCGAGACCGTCGTGGACGCGGATCGTCAGGTTGCAGGTCGACTTGAGGCGGTGGGCCGCTTCGAGAATCAGGAACGACAGATGGCTCGTCTGATCGTGGCCGTCGGGGGCCGGACCGCCGAGCTGATAGTACTGCGTGTCGTTCAACAGCAGGCAGGCCAACAGGAAGATCGCGTCTTCGTCGTCGATGCGGCCTTCGCGGCGATCACGCTCGTAGTAGGGACGCAGCAACTCGTCGAGCTGTCCGCCGGCGCCGTCGCGGTTGTAGGTCCGCGAGGCCATGTTGAACCAGGCGATCCACTGACAGGCCTCGCGCAACGTACGGGGGGCCCCCTCGATTAGCCAACGGTTCACCTCGGCCATCTCGTGGAGATTGGCCTTCAGGGCCGGGTCGGTCTCGCCGGCCTCGGCGACTTCAATTGCCTCGACTGTGCGGCGAATCCAGCCCTGGATGGCGAGAATCACGCGCTCTTCGGCATCATAGAATTCCGCCTTGTCCGGGCCGTGCTCGGCGCGGCACCGTCGGATCTTGTCCAGCAGACCGCCCCAGCCTAGCGGCAAACCGATCTGGAAGTCGGGGGCAAAGTGGGCGTCGTTGCCAATCCCCGAGATGATCCCGTACCGCTCCTGGTCCGGCTTCAACTCGGAGTAGTCGAATTCCGGCGGCCAGTTGCACTTTCGCACCCGGTTTAAGAGCACCATGTAGCGCCCGGCCAGCGCGTCCATTGGATCCACGTAGATCGGATGGCACTCCATCAGGTCGCAGAAATTGTCGGCCCAACCCTGCAGACCGTAGAACGAGCCGTTCGGATGGTTCGGCTTGGGCTTCCAAGCGAAACCCTCGGGCGGCAGCACCAGCCCATAGTCGTCCTCGTTCATATAGCCCAAGCGACGGAGTTTGTCCTGCGTCTGAGCTTCCTTCCGTTTGCGCAGATGTTCCAAACGAGTCGCGTAGTCGATTCCGTCTTGCACGAAAAGTGCCATGGGGAAGAATCCCGTCATCAAGAAGAGGCGTGTTGTTTGTCAGAAGTGGTGCCGGCCACCTTCACGACGAAGTTGGGCCGCGCGGCGTTGGCCGCCAGTGTGTCCAAATGCGCCGCCGAGGGCGTGTGAAACTCCGGCCGTGGGCCGTCGAGCCCCAGGGCGTCGTACTTGCCGGTACCCAAGGGATGATACGGCAGCAAATCATACTGCTGGACGTTGTTCAAGGTGGCCAGGAAATCGGCGATCGCCTCGATCTGCTCCGGCCGATCGTTGACGCCGGCCATCACCGGCGTGCGGATCATCAGTGCCTTGCCCAGGCTATCGAGCTGCCGCAGGTTCTCCAGGGTTCGCGTGTTGGACACGCCGGTCCAGGTGCGATGCTCTAGGTCGTCCATCATCTTGATGTCGACCAGGAACAGGTCCACGAGCGGAACCAGCGGGGCGACGATTTCCCAGGGCCAGGCCAGGTTCGTCTCGATCGCTGTATGAATGCCTTCCTGCCGGCAGAGATCCAGGATCGCCTGTGTGAACTCGGCCTGCACGAGCGGCTCGCCCCCGGAAAGGGTCACTCCGCCCGTCGTCTGGTAAAACGGACGATCCGCGAGCACTTCGGCTACGACCGCCTCGGCGGTGCGAGTCTCGCCCACTCGCACCAGTGACTTGGCATAGCAGGTCTCGGCACACGCTCCACAGGCCATGCAGCGATCGCGATGGTAGACGTGCCCGGTCTCGACAAACTCATGTGCTCCCTGCGGGCACGCTTCGGCGCAAGCCCTGCAGCCGATGCATCGCTGGGGATACACCTGAATCTCCGGCTGACGGCGATAGGTCTCGGGATTGTGGCACCAAGGGCAATGCATCTGGCAGCCCTTCAAGAACACGGTGGTGCGAATCCCGGGCCCGTCGTGGACCGAGAAGCGTTGGATATGGGTAATCACTCCGCTGGACACTCGATAACTCCGCGTCGCTCAGTTTCGGCGGCAGTCCGCCAGGCACGGCGTTTCCGACTTGCGCGAGGGGAGCGTGACGTTGACCCCTTCCCGCGCCGAACGGATGGCCGCATCAAGGACTTCTTGCGTCTGGCAGCAGACGGCCGGCCGGCACAGCGGATACAACTCGTTGCCGGTCTCCAGGGCCCAGAGGAAATGGGCAAAACCGTTGGCCATGTGCGGCACGGGGGTTGGCGGCGTGAGTTCCAGGCTTTCCGGCTGCTCGGCCGTTGTGATCCACAGGCGTCCGCCGCGGCCGGGACCCAGGGCGACCGATCCGCGCGTGCCCCAGATCGTGGCCAGGTAACCCGTCGTCGGATGGCCGATCTGTCCCCACACGCCCTCGGCGGTGGCCATTGCCCGGGGATACGACATCACGACGAACGCGCTGTCCTCCGCGGGCAGCGCGGGCTCGTGCCATTGCCCAACCGTCGCCGTCACTCGTTCCGGGCGTCCCAGCACGACCTGGGCCATGTTAATTCCGTAGCAGCACAGATCGATCAGCGCGCCGGCGCCGTTGCGCTGGGGATCGAGGATCCATTCGCGAAAATAGGGCGAGCACTCCACGTCCGGTCCGCCGTGGGCGGCGCGATGGGTGAGCTGCCAAACCTGACCGATGTCGCCCCGGCTGACAAGATCCAACGCCGCTTGGACCTGGGGGCGCCACACGACGGGCCAGTTCACCAGCAGACGCACCCCGGCCGCCTGGGTGGCGGCGATCAGCGATTCAGCGCCGGCCAGGGTCGTGGCCATCGGCTTCTCGATCAGCACGTGCAGGCCATGTTGGGCCGCCCAAACGCCGACCTCCGGGCCCTGGGCGTTGTCGGAAAAGACGCCCACCACGTCGAGCGACTCGCGCTCGATCATCTCCTTGTAGTCGTGATAGGCCGCGCAGCCGTACTGCTTCGTGACGCGATCCAGCAGTTCCTGATGCGGGTCGGCGACGGCCGCCAGGTGGCCGTTTCCCATGGTCGCCAGGAATTCCAGATTGCCCCACACGTGATCGTGCGTCAGGCCCACGATGCCGATGCGATATTTCTTGGTCATGGTTGCCTCAGATGACATGGTAATGTTCGTCTAACTCGCGTTGATATTCGCAAAGCTGTCCGGAAGCCACTTCCTCGATTGCCACACGTCGTCCGGCCTGGGCCGATTCGAGGACCGCGAAAGCGCAGGATAGGTTCGTCAGCGCGTCGCGCCCGCTGGTCTCCGGCTGGCGTCGCTCACGCACCGCTTGCAGCCACTCGTACTGGGCCAGGGCGAACGTGTCGGTCAGCCCCAGAGGGAAATCCTTCGCCTTGCGCTCGGCCGGGCAGCCTTTTTCGTAGAGGTCCGCCAGGTCGGCCGTTGTGCCGTCCTCGAAGGTGACTTCCTCGCCGGAGACACGTCCCCTGGATGCGTAGAAGACGTCGCCGGCACCGAGGATCGTCGGACCGCCGCGTCCCGCCCAGCTGGCCATCAGCTCGCCGGTCACCCCCGCGTCGGTTGCGAACGAGGTGTACACCGTATCCTCGGCGTCGCACTCGACGCGTTGCGTCTCACGGCCTTGCGCGTCGTGGGTAAAGCGTACCGGCTCGATCATGGCGGTTCGGGCCTGGATATCCCGGATCTCGCCGGCCAGGTGGCGGATCATGTCGAAGCGGTGCACGCCCACGTCGAGCGAGATGCCGCCGGCCTCGACGCGGCGATGACGCCACGGCGTGTCGGCCACGATCCGGTCTGGGGCCCAGCGGGCGGCGATGCTTCCCATCAGCACCATTTGCAATTGGCCCACGCGACCCGAGTCGAACAACCAACGCAACTGCCGGGTGCGGGGCATGTAACGGCCGCTCTGGAACACGCCGAGGACTCGCTTCTGGGCCTCGGCCAGCTCGCACATCCGCCGGGCCGCCCGCACGGTGACGGCCATCGGCTTTTCCGTGAGCAGATCCTTGCCAGCGCCCAGGGCAGCCTCGGCCACCTGGTGGTGCAGGGCGTGGCTTGTAAAATCGTTGACCGTCGTGATCGGCGCCTCGGCCATCATGCGGCGGAAATCGGTGTAGACCTGGACCTCGACGTCGTCCTGGAAGTCCGACAAGTACTCATCGGCCACGGCCAGCGGATCGCCGGCAAACTGGCTCACGGCCGGGCGTTGGGCAGGCCCTTCCCACCGACGCACGTACATCCGAGCCTCGTCTTCCCACAGGGAACAGAGGGCCGTGATGCGAAAATCGTCCACGCCCGCCTCACGCAGCAGCCGATAGCCGCGCAGATGCGCCGCCATGATCCGTCCACAGCCTACGATGCCAATTTCTATCATCTGTCAGTCTCTACGGCCGTGCGGCCAGGGTTAGTCTTCGAAGAACAGGACAAACGCCAACGCACAGAGCGTCAACACGGCGCAAGGGATCGTGAAAATCGCTCGCCAGTGGTATCCGGTTTCCCGACGCAGCCGATCCAGCACCCAGCCGGTGAATTGCGTGCCCACGAACAGCCCCAGGCCCAGGGTGACCACCGCATAGAGAGATTGGGCCGAGCCACGCAGCTCGCTCGGCGCGATGGCGTTCACGTAGATCACCGCCGCATCGAGGAAGAACGCAAAGGCGAACCCATGCAGCCCCATCGAGGCAACGACGAGCCATCGCGGACGGCCGGCCAGATAGACCGCGTACATGAGCACCCAAAGCCCGACGCCGATCGTCAACGTGGCTTGGTAGCCCAGCTTCGGCAGCACGTAGGGCAGCACCTGGGCCATGGCCACGATCTCCGCCAGTTGGGCGACGGTCATGATCGCCGGGATCGAGGCCGTGCGGAAACCGAGTTCCTCCAAATACCGCGAGGTGCCCATGTAGTAGAACTGGAGCTGCGTCGTGGCCACGAAGGAGATGATCAGGAAGGTCAACACCTTCGGGTCCTTGAGCATCGCCAGGCCCTCGGTCCAGGGCGGACGGCCTGCGGAAGGAGGCGTGTGGGGCAGGCAGAAGGCGCAAAAGGCGGCCATCGCCAGCGAGAGGATTCCTGCCAGCAGCAGAGCGTCGCTCCCCCGCTCCATCCCGCCGCCCGAGCGACGCCACACGGCCAGAGCCCAACCGGCCAACACCCAGCCGATCGATCCCCATACGCGAACCCAGAAGAACTCGGTTTCCGGATGGGCCAGATGCGTGAAGGCCAGCGAGTTGACCAACGCCACCGTGGGGGCGAAGCACAGGGCGTGAATCGCCATCACCCCGAGCAGACGCGGGAAGCGATGGATCCAGGTGGCCACGATCAGGGCCAGACCGCTGACCAGGTGCGCGGCGGCCAGGACCCATTCGGTCGCCAGGTAACGGTCGACCATTGCTCCGACGGCCAACGGCGCAACGATGGTCGCCAGAGGCACGAGGCCGTAGATCCAGCCGACCTGTTTGCCGCTCATGCCCAAGGGGCCCAAGAGCCGAGCCGAGAGCACGGGCGCCCAGGTGCCGCGCACGGCGAACTCCAGGAACATCATCGTGCTCAGCGCCACGTAGATGAGCGTCCAGCTCACGCAGGGCCTCCTTTCCCGCCAGGAAACAGGGTGCGCAAGAAGGCCAGATTCTCGCGGTAGCAGGCGACCAGGTCGCGTCCCTTGGGCCGGGCCGATTCGATCACCAGCCAGTCCTGATAGCCGATCGCGTCGATCGCCCGACGCACGCGCACGAAGTCGACGGCGCCCTGGCCCAGCAGGCAGTCGGGCTCCTTCATGTGGATGCGGCAGATCCGCGAGCCCAACTGCGGGATCTCACGATAGATGTCATTCCCGCGCCGGAGCATGTTCGACACGTCGTAATAGACCTTCACGGCCGGCGAGCCCACGGCGTCGAGAATCCGCAGATGCTCCTCGGCGTTCAACGCGGTCTCCAGCCCCAGTACAACGCCTGCCTTTTCGGCTTGCGGGGCGACCTTCTTCAACTTCTGGATCACGGCGGCCTGCAAGGCCTCGTTCCCCTTGATCTCCCCACGCATGAAGAACGGGAGCAGGATTACGCGTACGCCCAGCTTGACCATCACGTCGATCGACTCGGCGACCCAGGCTTCCGCCTGCGGATCGGAGGCGTACGGCACGCGGTTGAGCGCGCCCATGGCCAGCGAGCAGATCTCCAGATTCCGCCGTTTGGCCTCGGTCAGGTATTGCTGCCGGACCTCCTCGCGGCGCAGATTGCCCTCCGGGTCGCCGTCGAAGCTGACTTCCACGCCGTCCAGGCCGATCTCGGCGGCCAGTTCCAAGGCCGCGATCTTCTGTCGTTTACCCAGGGACCAATCGCAGGCGCCGATGCGGAATGTCCGCGATTCGGCAGCCAACAGCGAGCACAGTCCGGGTGACAGAACCACCCCGGCCGCGCCGGCCAACAGGTCGCGACGCGACAGTCGCCGACTCTCGGACGGGGAAGCGAGCCGGCGGCCGGCCGCCGGTTGCGCGGGGTGCTCGGGATCCATAGCGTGCTCCTTTGAAGGGCGTCGGTGTTGCTGGAGAATTCCGCCTTTCGCCTCACGGGCCGCTAAGGAAGCGTCACCCGAATGTTCCGATAGGCCACGGGGCCGTGGTCCCCCTGGAACATGAGCGGTCCGGCCGCCATTTTCTTTCCGGTCAGTCCGCCGGGCGTCACATCGGTCAGTTCCACGTCTTCGTGGATCACCTGGTCGTTGAGCACGATCTTCACAATCCGGGCGTTGGCCACCTTCTTGCCCCCTTCAAACCGCGGGGCGATGAATTCGATCCGCATCGACTGCCACTGACCCGGCTTGCGGGCGGCGTTCACCCGGGCGGTGGCGACCTTGTAAATCGCGCCGAGGCCCTGGTACGTCAGTTTCTCCTCACCGTAGGAGTCCTTGATCTGGATTTCGTATTCCCCCATCACGTACACGCCCGAATTCGAGCCCTGGGGGACCATGAACTCCAACTCGATCGTGCAATCGCCGAACTTTCGTTGGGAGAAAATGTCGACGCCGCGAGTCTCCTTGGTGGGCTTGGGCTGCGCGTCGTTGACCAACGCCCCGTCCGACGCCGCTGGCGTGGAGAGGGCCAGCCGGGTCGCATCCTTCGAATCCAGTTGGGCCGCGGCCACGGTCCACTTGCTCCGTGCGACGGGTTCTTTGGCCGACCAGCCCGCAAGGCTCTTGCCGTCGAACAGGTTGATCGTCTCGCCCGCGTCGACGCTGGACGTCACGCCTCCGACCACCGCGGCCACGAGCCATAACAGCCCCACTGCACGTCTCTCGAAGCCAATCATGAACCACACACCTTTCACGTCAAAGTTGCAACCAAGAATGATGACCCGTCATCTCATCTGTGGTGCAGGCGAGGCGCCTGCACCACAAGGAGTCCGCCGCACCCCCATCAGATGAACTTCGTCACGCCCGGCATGGCGACGGGGTACTTGCCGTCGGCCCCCGGCAGCGTCGGCGGCGTCGCATCGAAGGTGTAACGCTGGGGCGACAAGTCCTGTTTCGACTGCTTCATCTGTTCCCAGGTGATCTCCTGGCCTGTGTAACCGGCCGTGCGTCCCAGGATTGCCATCAGTGTGCTCTGGCACATGTACTCGCCGTTGTTGATGCACTTGCCGGCGCGAATCGCGGCGAACATCTCATCCTGCTCGACCTGGTGCATGGGGCGCAGTGCGCCCGAACGCGGTTTCTTGGCGGAGTATGACGAGAGGTCGCCGGCCTGCTGGCCATGGCTCCAGTTCGTCTCGCCGGTGATGCGTCCCTTTTGCAGATCGCAGCGACCTTTGGTCCCCATGAGCACTTCCGAGTAATCGTTGAAGCAGCCGGGCTGCTGCCGGGCGAAGGCGTACATCCGCGTGCCGTTGTCATACTCGTAGACCACCGCGTGATGGTCGTAGATGTCGCCCCACTTCGGATCGACGCGGACCTGACGCCCGCTGACCGCCCAGGCCTTCAGCGGGGTCTTGTCCTTCATCGCCCAGGCGCATTTGTCGATCCCGTGGATCTGCTGCTCCACGTTATGGTCGCCCGAAAGCCAGGTGAAGTAATACCAGTTGCGCATCTGGAATTCCATCTCGCTCCAATTCGGCTGGCGCGGGCGTTGCCAGAGGAAGCCGAGATTGCGGGTGGTCTGCAGGGCCACGATGTCGCCGATCGCGCCGTCGTGGATCCGCTTCATCGTCTCGCGGATCACCGTGTCGTAGCGCCAGCAGAGGCCCGAGACGACGCAGAGCTTCTTCTTTTTGGCCAGCTCACAGGTGGCCAAGACGCTCCGCACGCCGGTCGCGTCGACACCCACGGGCTTTTCGGCAAAGACGTGTTTGTCCGCCTCGATCGCGGCGGCCAGGTGCAAGGGGCGGAAGTGGGGCGGCGCGGCCAGGAGAACCACGTCGACGCCGCTGGCAATCAACTGTTTGTAGGAATCAAACCCCACGAAGCACCGGCTCGGGTCCACCTGGACCTCGTCCGGGTGCCGGAGCTTGAGCTGCTTGAGCGTTCCCTCGAGCCGGTCGCCGAAGGCGTCGGCCAGGGCCACGAGCCGCACGCCCGGATCGGCGTTGATGGCGTTCGAGGCGGCTCCCGCCCCGCGGCTGCCGCAGCCGACCAGACCGACCCTCAGGATATCGCTGCCGGCCGCATGGGCTCCGCGGTGGATGGCCAGGACCGAGCCGCTCACGACGGCTGCAGTGCGCAGAAAATGACGACGCGAGACACTCATGGCGCCCTCCGGGTAGTTCGGGAATAATGTCGTTCGTGGGACCGTGCCGCGGCGAAACCTCCTGTTCCACGCGACACGCCCCATCTGCTCCCTAAATTTTCGCATCCCCCGCAAGGCGGCGTCAATGTTCGACTGCGCAAATAAGGTAAGAGTTTGCGACAGCCGTCTCGGGATGCTAGGATCGAAGAGAGGGCGTGACCGACTACATCTGACAGCGACGAAAGACGACCACGTGGGAAAGTCCGGCAAACGATCCGAACCGCCACCGAATGCTGCGATTGGCGGAAACACCCCGCACGTCGCCGTGCTGGTCGACACGGCCACCGGCTGGGGCCGCCGGCTGGTGCGCGGGATCGTCAACTACAGTCAGCACGGTCCCTGGTATCTATGGGTCAAGTCGGGAGGCCAGGATACGCCTGTTTGGCTGCCGCCGGGCTGGCGCGGCGACGGGATTATTGCTCGCATCGGCACTCCTGCCGCGGCGCAACGCATCCGCGCCGCCGGCGTCCCGGTGGTCAACATCTCGGCCATCGAACTGCCCGGGGTCGAGTTTCCCCGCGTGGCCACCGATCTGGTGGCGGCGGGCCGGATGGCCGCCGAACACCTCTTGGACCGCGGCTTCGCCCACTTTGCCTACTATGGACTGGCGCACCGTGGCTACGTGGACCGGCACTATCACGGCTTTGTTGAAGCGGTTTCCACGGTCTGCCACGACTGCCCGTTCTACGGAACGACCTTCGACTCGGGGGCCGGGGCGCGGACGGCCTGGATCACGCGTCAGCGAGGCCTCTCCCGCTGGCTCCGAACCCTGGCCAAGCCGGTCGCCATTGTGACCTGGACCACGGAGTTGGGACGTGAGTTGATTCACGCCAGCCGGCGCGAAGGGCTCTTGGTTCCCGAGCAGGTGGCCGTGCTGGCCGCCGACAACGACGAGCTGCTTTGCGATGCGTGCATCCCCTCGCTTTCCGGCATCGAGTTGACCTCCGAGCGGATCGGCTTTGAAGCGGCCAAACTGCTGGACCGGCTGATGCATGGCCAGCGCCCGCCCAAGGAGCCGCTGCTATTGGAACCGACCGGCGTGGTCACGCGTCAGTCGACCGACACGCTGGCGGTCGACGATCCCGACCTTGCCCGCGCCGTGGCCTTTATCCGCAGTCATGCCACAGACCCGATCCAGGTCGACGACGTGCTTCGCGAGGTGCCCGTCTCGCGGCGTTGGCTGGAACGCCGTTTCCGGGAGGTGCTCGGCCGCGGTCCGGCCGCGGAGATCCGCCGCGTGCGTCTGGCCCGGGCCAAGCGTCTTCTGGCGGAAACCGACATGCCGGTTCCGGAAGTAGCCCGCCGGGCCGGCTTCGGCTCCCGGGAATACCTGGCCGCCGTGTTCAAGTCGGAGGTGCACCTCAGCCCCCGCCAATACCGCAACCGCATGCACACGCGGCGGTGATCTTAACGGTTCGACACGACCTCGAAGGGAAAGGCCGGGAGCATGCCGAGCACGTTGCGGCTTACGGTCGGGCTCTTGCTGCCTTTGGCGAGGTAGGTGTGCTCCTGGGCCACGATCAACAACAGGTTGCCCTTCAGGCCCGGCTTGATCTTGTCGTTCTCGATCTTGACGGGGATGGTCAAGCCAGGGCCATAGACCACGGGGTCCTCGATCGTGATACCCGGGGGCGGCTCGCTCAGGTCAAAGCGGAGGTTGTTGGGGTTG
>JBDKTH010000372.1:0-6027 GCA_039680305.1 Thermoguttaceae bacterium
CACATCGGCGAAGTGAGCGTGGGCATCTGGCCACAAGCGATGATCGACGCCTGCGCCAAGGCCAAGATCGCGTTGCTGTAAGCCTTCCGTCCGTGACTGGCCTACCGGCTGATTTCCAGGCCGACAAAGGCCCCGTGGTAGAACAGGCTGCTGGTTTCGACAGTGGCAGTGCTGGCCACCAGATCGGATACGGCCATTTGGTCTGGGGCGAGCGCGACGCCGTCGATCCATAGCACCTGATACCCAGCGCGGACCGCCAAATCCTCCGTAAGGTGGCAGATGCCCATGAGTCCCGTCTCGCCGACGAAGGCCACGTGATTCTCGAACGCACCTACGCGGCCTGTGCGGAGGGGCGAGGTCTGGGCCGCAAACGCGAGGTTCTCCGCGTCGTTGTTGAACACGCCAGCCTTCAGCATGTAGCCCAGCCCGAGGCGTCCCCTGCTCCAGATCAGCCCGTCCGCGCCAATCTGGAAGCCGAGCAGATCGTTCTTTGTCCCGAGGCCGACCGCCCTCAGGTTTTGCTCGGAATTGAAGTTCAAGGCAAGACCGACGCTATCGGTCACTCTCAAGTAGCGGACGCCCGCCAGGAAGGTGAGACTGTCACAGATTTGTCGACGTGCGTTGACCTCGGCGTTGTCCAATTCCGACACGTAGGCTCCCGCCATCTGCGTGGGAAGCGTCGGGTGTCCTAGAGGATGGATGAACCGAACGGCAGCGCCACTCGGAGATTGGATGACGCTTGTTTCGGATTCCCAGTCGTCGATGCCGAAATAGAGGCCTTCGACTCCCCATTCAGTCTCGAAGAGGTGAGGGATCATCAGCCCGACTCGGAAACCGCTTTCCATGTTGAAGTTGAAGTCCCCCGCCCCCAGGAGCGTCGTGGCTCCCGGGGTGATATTGTTGGTGATCAGGGCTGCATCGCTGGGACACGATCGTTGGAGGAAGATCGCATCGGCGTAGACCGTCCACGAACGCTCGTCCCGGTTCTTGAAGAACTCGCCGTCCGCGTTGTCTCCCCGGCCGCCACGCCCCGGCTCGCTCGAGGTGCGTTGCCATTCCGGTACAGGATCGAAGATGCCCAATGGCGTTCGCGGAGGCGGCTCTGTGACGGGGCCCTGCCCCGTGGGAGACGAATCCAGCGGAGGGGGCTCCGAGCTTCCCGCTTGCTGACGAATCGCGTCCGGCGTCCAGTCCTGAGCATGAACCGAGCCGAACAAGGTGATCGCAAGAGATAAAACGGCCAACGACGCACGCGCAGCCCGAGCCATTGAGCTACCTCCAGGCAAGCATGGTGACAAAATCCCGTTTCGCGGTCGGAACGACCGGATATGCCCCAATGTGCTCCATGCCGGCCACCGAGCACGCCGCCAAGAGCTGGCGGCGAACCGCTGCAGGATATCCCAAAGGCCGGGGGAACGACACCGGAAGAACGCAGGTTAAATACCACCATGGGCCGATCCGGTCAATACGACCAGTAGCATCTGGTCAGGCCGAAATCCGCTCGCAGCCTGCGTCAATACCCCAAACCTGCTAATCGTCCACGCGATCACGCTGACCGCAAAACAACGCGGGGGCCGATTCGGCCCCCGCGTGCCACGTGGCTCCAGGAGACGCACCTATCGGCGGAATTCCAGGCCGACGAACGCCCCGTGATAGAACGGGCTGCCGCTGGTGTCGACGGTTGCAAGGCCGTTATCCGGGTCGGAGACGGCGACCTGGTCCGAGGCCAGGGCGACGCCTTCGATCCACAGGAGTTGATAGCCGCCGCGAATCGCCCAACCGCGACTGAGGCGGTAGACACCCGTCAGGCCGATCTCCCCGACGAAGGCCGTATGGTTCTCCGAGGCGGCCGAGCCCAACGGGGGAAGCGAAGCGGTCTGCGTGATGCGCACATCGTTCTCGGCGTCGTTCGCGTAGATGCCGGCCTTCAGCACGCAGTCCAATTCCAGACGTCCGCGGTTCCAGACGCGTCCATCGAGCCCCAGTTGGAAGCCTGCCAGATGGTTCGTCGCATCGACCGCGACGCGAGCCAGATTAGTTCCGGGCCCGATGTCCTGGAACATCGTCAGCCCCTCGTTCAATTCCAGATAGCGAAAGCCGGCCAGCACCGACAGCCAGTCGCGGATCGGTCGGCGGCCGTTGACTTCGACATTGTGCAGTTCGGAGCGGTACGATGCCCAAACGTCCGCAGGGGTTACCGTGTTGCCAAGTGGGTTCACGAACTGCGTGGCGGCGCCGTTGGCCGAGTAGACCGGGCCCATGGTGCTCCGCCATCCATCGATGCCGAAGTACAGGCCTTCGAGATCCCAGGCCGTGCCAAGCACGTTGTGCCGGATCAAGCCCACGCGGAAGCCCGCTTCGGTGTCGAAGCTGAAATCGGCCCCATTGAGCAGGACATTCCCGCCCGGGACGAAACTATCCGTGACCAGAGCCGCGCGGTCTGATTTCGAGCGATGCAAGAACAGAGCATCGCTGTACACGGTCCACGCCGGGCCGTCGCATTCCTCGATCAACTCGGGGCAAGCGGCCTCGGGCGTCGCCGCGGAGGCCAGAGACTCCGTTGTGTAGGGGGCCGGTACCGGGGCGGCAGGAGGGTCCTCCAGGTAAGGCGCGGGGACCGGAGCGGGCTGGGCCGGAGTACGGGCCATCTCGGCGACCGGTCCACTGCTCGGTTCGCTGGTGGGGATCGTGAAGCCATCCCATTGCTCGGGGATGGGAACCAGGCTCTCGTTCTGCGCGTTCGTCTGACCGTGCAAAGCGATGGTGAGAATCAAAAGCGACAGTGCCACGCGCATCGCGAGGGCCATCGTGCATGCCTCCGTGCAAGAGATTAGCGGTCGGACCGAATCCGTGGTCCTTTTGGCCCGCAACAGCGGCACTCCCGCCGATCACGCAAACCGGGGGAACATCGCCAGCTGATTGCGGGCCTGTTTACCACCATCGGCTCATAAGGCCCGTACTGTCAGCATTTTGCGATCAGGCGGACGAACCGTTATGGCACGAACAGTCGCGCTAGCTTTCCCAATCTCCCAACCTACGGCGAGGCTTCGTCATAGACGCGAATCTCGCAAACGCCCATCCCCTCCCGGGCTTTGGTCAGAACCAGCCGAAGCTTCGCGGAGGTCGTGGACGTCACTCGTAACACGCGGCGGCGGTCGGAGTTGTCGTCCACCACGGCGATCGGCTGCCAGGCGTCGCCCTGCAAGACTTCCAGCCGGAAGGCGTCGGCCCGCAACTCCTGGGACTGGAACGCCACGTGGACCGTGTTGAAACGCACCGGCCGGCCGAAATCCAGCTCGATCCACGGCGGCTGCGACTCCTTGGGATCGGGCCGCCAGGAGTTGGGCCAGCCGCGGATCGCCCGGGCAAAGCCGTTGGTCACGTTTTTGGCGGCGAACATCTCGTCGAGCTTCGCCCCCGGTGGGGTCTCGCCTGCGTCCGAAGGTGGATCGAGTTGGTAGGCGTAGCAGGCCGCATGGGTGATCCAGCCGTCGGCAGAGCGATACGCCCGGGCCGTGTGCTGGGGATGATAGGCGAACAGCGACCAACTGAGCCCCGGCGTCTTCGGAAGCCAGACATAGTAGTAGCCCGGCTTGACCTTTGCCCCCAGCGAGAACTCGACCCAGCCCTTGCTCCGCGGCGGGACGACCGCCGTGGCCGTGGCCCGGTCCTCGGTGGAGGTGAAATCGTTCAGTTCGGCCGCCGGACGGAGCGTGACCTTCACCTCGGTCGGCTTGCGGTTCTGCGACGCCAGGAGCAGCGAGATCTTGTCGATCCGATCGCTTGTCACGCGGAACATCACGGCCCGATCGCAGCCGAGCGGATGGGCGTCGGCGCCACCCTGACCGGCAACGTTCACCGGCGGGGACGTGCTCGACGCGGTGACCTTGGCCGTCGCGGCCAGGTCGTTCGGGTCGCGGTTGGGCAGGTCGATCAGGTAGCAGCCGTCTCTGAGCAGTCGTTGCTGCAGGTCGGTGATGTAGTTCTGCCCGACGGTGCGTGGCGTGGCTTCGTATCGTTTGCACAATCCCGCGGCCGTGCCCACGGCCTGGCCCTGGAGCCCGCAGGTGATCATCACCCGGGTCGCGCCCAGCGCCACGTGGCTCACGGAGATGCAGCGGCCGGCCATCATCAGGTTGCTGATGTCCTTGGAGTACAACGAGCGGAACGGCACGGAGAACTTCACCTTGTGGGAGAAGACGGCCGGCGGGCCCTCCTCATAAAAACCCTTGGGCGGATGGATGTCGATGCCCCAGCCGCAATACGAGACGCGGTCGGGGAACAGCACCTGGTTGGCGATGTCGTGCTCGGTCATCACGTAGTCGCCGATCAGCCGGCGCGACTCGCGCTTGCCGGCCACGTGGCTCACCCAGACCAGTCGGTAGTTCTTCGCCTCCTGAGCCAGTTTGGGGCTGTAGTTCTTCACGTAGTCCCACATTCCCCAGATGATCCGCAACAGCTCGTCGCGGATTTCTTCGGAATCGTCGATGGTGTTCAGCACGCCGCCGTACTCGATCACCCACTGCCAGCCGCCGAAATGGATCTGCGGATAGCGGTCCTTGCCGAAGTCAGCCGGTTTGCGGAACTGCCGGGCCCAGGCGGGGGCGTGGAACTCGACCGGCCCGGGCATGAGCTGGCTGGTGTAACGCAGGGTGTTGCCCATCGTGTAGCCGTCGGCCGTTTCCGGGGCCCGGCTTTCGTTGTACATCGAGCGCGGCTCGCGCCCGTGGCGGTGCTCGGCCCCGGCCCAGACGCCGATCGCCCCGTCGCCCGTGCAATCGATGAAGACACGGCCGGGGAAGGCCAGGCGTTGCCCGCTAGTGACATCCAGCCCCGTGACCGCGGCGATCTTGTCGCGCCCGTTCATCTCCACACCGTTGGCATGGATGTTCAAGTGCAGGTCGAGGTTCGGCTCGCTGCGGGCGAGCTTCAAGAGACGCTCGGAGTAGCCGTCGGTGTCGCCGCGGACTTCTTCGATAATCCCGCCTTCGCCCGGATCCAGCGGCTCGCGGGTCGTGTCGCCTTCGGGACGCACGAGGACTTCGGTGCTGCCGTTGCCGCCGAGCACGGGACGATTCTGGACCAGCGCCGTTCTGCATCCCATGCGCGCCGACGAGACGGCGGCAAAACAACCGGCCAGTCCGCCGCCGACCACGACCGTGTCGTACTCCTGCAGTCGCTTCACGTCGCGGCTCACCCCGCCGAACTTGAGCCGGTCGGCGGCAATCGCCGTCGTGTCGGCCGGCGGACGGTAGTCGAGATCATCAGTCAGCACAACCGCATCGCAGCGGCTGTAGTGGCCGGTGAGATCGTGGAGCCGGACGCTGAGTTCCTCGGCAGGCAGCTCGTGGACACCGCCGTCCTCCCAGATCCAGCCCTTCTGTTTGCTCTGGCCAAAGACGGTCGGCAGCGTCTTGTCGCCCAGCGCGACCTGGAACCGGCCGGGGCTGTGCTCCGGCACCCAATCGTGCGACCGGACCCACACGCGATACTTGCCGGCCGTGGCGATCTTGGCCTGCGTCGTCGCGTCGGCCACTGGGCCGTCCAGACCGATGGCCAGGAGATAGGGCGAGCCCATCTGGTCGACGAACTGAGCATCGTTGGTCCAGCCGCCGAGGTTTTTGAACAGCTCTGTCTCAAGCCAAACGACCGACGCGGCCGGCGAGAGCGTGGGGACCAAAAGAACCGCAAGGATCACGAGAGATCGCAGCGATGTGTTCATCAGGGATGCTCCTATCCATTGAGGGCGATTTCGGCCAATCCAGTTTAAGCGGAGGCCCTTGTGGAGGCAACGGTTCGCTCCGACTTCGAGATCCCCGCGGGCAACGGCGAGCGAACACTTTCCCGCGGAGACGGCCACTCGCGTGAGGGGGGCGAGCTATGGTTCATCCGGCGGAAGCGGTTGGGTGGCATGCCGTCACGCGGCGCAGCCGCGCACTCGGCATGTTTCTGGGCCGAACGACATGCCGACCTGTCGCTGCGCTCCATGACGGCATGCCACCCAAAAACCACGATCTGGGCAGGACA
>JBDKTH010000899.1:0-4887 GCA_039680305.1 Thermoguttaceae bacterium
CCGGCGAGCGGTGCGTTGACCCGTGGAAGAGTTGGGCTGGCCTGGCCATCGACCGATTCCTGGCCCGGCGCACGGCGCGGATCGCCACCAACAGTTCCGCGATCCGCGACTTCTATGTGCGTCACCGCCTGCCGGAAGAAAAGTTCGTGGTGATTCCCAACGCAGTCACCCCGCCGCCCAGTCCGACGATGCGGGAACAGGTGCTCGCGGAATTGGGCCTGCCCCACGACAGCCGCCTGGTGGGCCTGGTGGGCCGGCTCTGGCCGCAAAAACGCGTGAAAGACGCGATCTGGGCTGCGGACCTGCTGAAGGTCGTGCGCAACGACGTGCATCTTCTGGTGATCGGCGACGGCCCGCAGCGCGACCGGCTCCTCAAGTTCCGCAGCCAGATCGAGATCGCCGACCAGGTCCACTTCCTCGGGCATCGCGACGACGTGCCGCGCCTGATGCCGCACTTCGAGGTCCTCTGGTCCCCCAGCGGCTACGAGGGCCAATCGAACGCGATCCTCGAGGCCATGGCGGCCGGCGTCCCGGTGGTGGCCACGGACATTCCCGGCACACGCGATCTGGTCGTCCCGGGCGAGACCGGTTACCTGATCGATCCGGGGCCCAGTGCACCGACGTCGCCGATGGTGAACAAGACCGTGGCCGCCGGTATGGCCCACTACACCAACGACATCCTCACCGACCCCGCGTTGGCCCGCCGCCTTGGCGCCGCCGCCCGCGCGCGGGTCGAGCAGGAGTTCAGCGTCGAGAAGATGATCCAGCGCTACATGACGCTCTATCGGGAGCTGCTCGGGTGAAAGGTCTGGCGAGATGGGTGGCATGCCGACCCGATGTCAGGCCACGCGGTTGAGCCGCTCCAGACGACCGGCGAGGAAGTTCGCCGCGTTCTCCAGCGCGGCCTGGGCCATGGCCCGATTGGCCTCGACGGTGTTCGACCCGGTGTGGGGCGTGAGCACGACGTTCGCCAGTGTGCGAAGATCCTTGTCCGGCGCGAGCGGCTGATAGGGCTCATGCTGGAACACGTCCAACGCAGCGCCGCCCAAGCGGCCGGTTGCCAGGGCGTCGTAGAGGGCCAGCTCATCCACGACCGACCCGCGGGCCGTGTTGATCAACCATGCCCCGGGCTTCATCAGGGCCATGCGCCGGGCGTCGACAAAATGCCGCGTATCGGGCTTGGCCGGCAGATGGAGACTGACGATGTCGGCCTGGCGGAACACCTCGTCGGCCTCGCCGGTGTAGGCGTCCAGACCCCAGGTCGTCCGGATCTCGTCGAGGCTTTTGCCCAGCCGGTGTTCGAGTTGTTCGGGCACGCTTGCGCCGACGGCAAGGACCCGCATTCGGAAGCCGAAATGGGCGATCGCCGCCACGCGTCGGCCGATCGCCCCAAAGCCGATGATTCCCAACGTCTTGCCGCAGACTTCGACGCCGGTCTCGGCCGTGAACTGGCCCGCCCGCATCCGGGCGTCGAACTGGGGAATCCGTTTTGCGAGGCTGCCGATCAGCCACAGCGTGTGCTCGGCCACGCTCGCTTCGAGCACGCCCGGCGTGTTGGTCACGACGATCTGGTGCTCTTGGGCAAGCGTCTTGTCAATGCTATCGTGGCCCACGCCGAAGCGAGCGAGGATCGCTCCACGCCCCTGGCCTGTACGCCCCAAAGCCTCGTAGAGCGGACCGACATACGGCAGGGCACCGACGATCACCGCCCGGCAGTTCCGCTTGACGACCATCCGGGCCAGTTGCGATTCGTCTTGTGGCGCCGGTTGGAGATCGAACGTGTCGGCGGCCCGAAAAACGGCTTCCCCTTTGGCAAAGGGGCCTTCGGTGACCAGGATCGTTTCCCGCATGTCGCGTCCCCGCTACTCTTCCGCGGACTCCGCTTCCGCCTCTCTTCCGCCTCCCTGGCCATTCGATTCACGCCGGCGGAGGTAGAGTTTGATGGGGACTTCAGGGAACGGGAGATGATCGCGGAAGATCCCCAGCAGGTAGCGTTGATACTGCCGCGACAGGGCCTTGGGGTCGTTGCAGAACAGGACAATCGTCGGCGGTTCGCCGGCCACCTGCGTGGCGTAGTAGATCTTCGCCTGGTGGTTGTGATAGAGCGGGGGCGGGCTGTGTTCCATGGCCGCCTTCACGACCTTGTTCAGATGGGCGGTCGGCACACGTTCTCGCGCCTGCTTGTAGACCGCCGTCGAGTGGTTCAGCAGGGCCTTGACGTTTCGCCCCGTCTGGCCGGTGATGAAGGCGATCGGCACGTACCACATCGTGCGGAATGTGTCGCGCAGGTAGGTGACCCACTTGTCCATGGGCATGCTCCCGGCCAAGAGGTCCCACTTGTTGACGACGAAGATGCACGGTTTGTACTGCTGGGCGATGTAGTCGGCCAGTTGTTTGTCGTCGTTGCTGATCCGTTGCGAGGCGTCCAAGAACAAGAGCACGATATCCGCGCGGCGGATGCTCCGCTGGGCGCGGTGCGTGCCGTAGAAGTCGATGTCGGTCGACACGCTCTGCCGGCGGCGGAACCCGGGGGTGTCGATCGCCATGAAGGACTGGCCGTCGAGCTCGAACCGGACGTCGACGCTGTCGCGGGTCGTGCCGGGGACCTCGCTGACGATCATCCGCTCGGCTTCAACGAGCGTGTTGATGAACGTGCTCTTGCCCACGTTGCGACGACCCACGATGGCCAACTTCATTACCGGCTCGGTGACGACCTCATCTTCCGGCGCCGGAGGCGGCAGACGTTCGTAGATCTCGTCGAGCAGCTCGTCCTTGCCGCGGTGCTCCTGGGCGCTGACCTTGAGCACCTTGCGGCCGAAGCGGTAGAACTCATCGGCCTGGTTTTCCATCTCCCGGGCGTCGGCCTTGTTGGCCACGCAGATCACCGGCACGTTCACATAGCGGATCCGCTTGGAGACCTCTTCGTCCAGGGACGTCGGGCCGGTGCGGGTATCGACGATAAACAGGATCAAGGAGGCTCCGTCGATAGCCATCTCGATCTGTTCTTCGATGTGCGCGGTGAGGTTGTCGGAATCCTTGATCCCCATCCCACCCGTATCGACCAGCTCCACGTACCGGTCTTGGATGGGCATCAGGTAGCTCACCCGATCCCGGGTCACGCCGGCCGTTGGGTCGACGATGGCGATCCGCCGGCCGGCAAGCCAGTTGAGAATGCTCGACTTGCCGACATTCGGCCGCCCGACGATGACTACCTGTGGGACACCCATAACGTATTGATCCAAGGCAAAAGGACACTTTCCCCGCGAGGGCTCGGCCCACCTATCCCCCTTCAGTCGACCGCACAAGACCCCCTTTTATCATAATTGATCCTCGGAAGCAGAACCAGCCGTACGATTGGGTGGCGGGCCACCAGGGCACCTCGGCCCCGTTCCCAGTGGGCAGGGCTTCGGTATACTAACGGATGAAAAGCCAATGATTTAGAAGCTGTTTCAAAACCGGGTAAACGGCGGCACGGAGTCGGCTAGAAACCGGTTTTGAAACAGCTTCTTAGGTTAAGGAGGGACCATGGCACGGGATACCGACCCTTCGAAGGGCCGCGTCGGGCGGATGGTGATGCAGAGACTCGAAAGCCTGCAGCGGGCCGGGGTCACGCACGTCAAGAAGCCCCGCCGTAGGTCGATCGCCCTGCCGACGGAGGTTCCTGCCCCATCGCCCCAACCAGTGATGGCAACGCCGACACCCACCAGGATGCCCGTGAGAGCACCGGTCGAGACGCCCGCCGCGACCCCGGTGAGGCCCGCCGCCAAGCCGCCCGTGGCACCGCCGACTGCTCCGGCTCCGGTCGCGGCGAGCGCGGAGGACCGCGAAAAGGCCCTGGCCGCGGTCGCCCAACGGGTGGCGGCGTGCACCCGCTGTGCGGAATTGGCCCGGACGCGGACGCAGACCGTCTTCGGCGTCGGCAACCCTAAGGCCCAACTCGCCTTTCTCGGCGAGGCTCCGGGCGCCGACGAAGACCTCCAGGGTGAACCGTTCGTTGGCCGGGCTGGGCAACTGCTGACCGACATGATCCAGAAAGGGATGGGCCTGCGCCGCGAGGACGTCTACATCCTCAACATCCTCCGCTGCCGTCCGCCGGGGAACCGTACCCCGCTGCCGGAAGAGGCCGCCAACTGCCGCGAGTACCTCGACGCCCAATTGGCGATCATCCAGCCGCAGTTCATCTGCTGTCTGGGATCCGTCGCCGCCCAGAACCTCTTGGACACGACCGTCTCGATCAGCAAGCTCCGCGGCCGCTTCTTCGACTACCGCGGCGCCAAGGTCCTGTGCACCTATCATCCGGCCTATCTGCTGCGCAACCCGGGCGCCAAACGCGACGTCTGGGAAGACCTCCAGATGCTGATGGCCGCGATGGGCCTGAAAGTGCCGCAAAAGAAGAAGGAGTAGGGACACTGCCTGCTCCTCTCAGTGTGTCATCGCGTAGACGATCACGTTCGTGCCAATCTGCAAGGCGGCTTCGTCACGCAGGCCGTAGCTGTAGGCGTGGGGGAATTGCTCCCAGCCGTTGCCCAGGTCGAACTTGCTGTAGATCACGGCCAATCGGCCCTCAAGGGTGATCCCTTCCAGTTCCGGCGAGTCGAACGGTCCGAAATCCTCGCGCACGCGTGGCGTATAGTCCACCGTTTGCACGTCGTAGTGGCAGTGGTACACGGGATGGTCCAGCGGGATCTTCGTGAGCTGCTGGTCGGAAAACACCTTGGCCAGTTCGCGGCGGAAGGCCATGTCAAAGTTCATCCGTCCGCAGCAGGCGTCGGCCAGGAGGATTCCGCCGGCCTTCAGGTAGCGCTGCAAGCGGCTGGCGTCTTCCTTGCTCCAGGCGAACTCGCGATGGCCGGTCATGTACAGCAGCGGATAGGTCGCCGCCTTGGG
>JBDKTH010000446.1:0-1558 GCA_039680305.1 Thermoguttaceae bacterium
ACCCCTGGGTGGTCGTGGAGAAGAATGAAGTCAGTCCCAAGCTGACCGCCGTGCGTAGCAAGACCACGCTGGAAAACGGCAACCAGTGGTGGGCCAACTAGCCAACGTCGTTGGCGACGGTATTGAGTAACCCCCAAGAGCCGCGATCCACCCTCGCGGCTCCTCTGGTTCTTTGGGGCGAGGCATTTCAATGAATGCGCGCCGTCCTCGTCTTCCTTACCTCTTGCTAGGGGGGTGGGAATGCGGATGCGCTACGCTGGATCGCCGCTCTCGTCTCTGCGATAATTCATATTGGTGGGCACGTTCCGCTCCTCTCTTCGATGGGGGCATTTGTGAGCACCTCTGAAAAACCTGCCGTAGCAGTCCCGGTCCCCGCGGCAAGCGTCGATGGAGGTGGGAAGCCGTCTCTGCTTCGCGAGCGGGTCCGCTCCCTCCGGCTGCCCGAAGATGTCGACGGCCGCACGGCACGTCACCAGCGGCTTCCATGGCTCCTATGCCTCGTGCTGGCCGTGAGCACGGGCGTGTTGGGCTACCTGGCGTTCAAGCGGACGCCGGCTGCACAGCCCAACCCCTCCCCCGACGTGGCTGCGATCGCCGACAAACCGGCCGTTTCCACGGCAACCGCGACGGAGGGCGCGATCGCTTTGGAGTCCAAAGGTTACATCATCCCGGCCCAGCAGATCCTGGTCAGTCCAAAGGTCAGTGGGATGGTCGTCAAGTTGCCGATCCGGGAAGGGATGCGGGTGGCGAAGGACCACGTGTTGGCCCAGTTGGAAGACACCGATTATCAGGCCGACAACGCCCGGGCCAAAGCCACCTTGGAGTTGGCCCGGCAAGCGCTGCTGGAACTGGAACGCGGCTTCCGCCCGGATGAGATCGCCCAGGCCAAGGCTGAACTAGCCGAGACTGAGGCCCAGCAGGTCCAGGCCGAGGCCGAGTGGAAGCGGAGCCGCGGCCTGCGCGAGCGGGGCGTGATGTCGGAGCAGGATTTCGAGAGCGCGGAGAGTCGTTACAACGCCCTGAACCGGCGCGTCGAACGCCTGCGATATGCCCTGAGACTGATGGAGGAGGGACCTCGCAAGGAACGGATCGCCATGGCTCGGGCCCAGGTCCTTCAGGCCGAGGCCGACTTGGCCAAGACCCAATGGAAGCTGGACAACTGTACGATCCGGGCGCCGATCTCCGGCACGATCCTCAAGAAGAATGCCGAGGAAGGAAACATTGTCAACCCGATCGCCTTCAACGGCTCCTATAGCCTCTGCGAGATGGCCGACCTGGCAAACCTGGAAGTGGACCTGACGATCCAGGAACGCGACATTGCGCAGATCTTTGCCGGGCAGAAGTGCAAGGTCCGGGCCGAGGCCTTTCCGGAGCGGACGTACGAGGGCGTCGTGTCGCGTCTGATGCCGATCGCCGACCGGGCCAAAGGGGCGATTCCCGTACGCGTCAAGGTGAGCGTGCCGCCGGACGAAGAAGGCGTGTATCTGAAGCCCGAGATGGGCGTGGTGGTGTCGTTCCTCAACAAGCAAGCGTCGGGCGAGCCGCCGGCTGCCAAGGC
>JBDKTH010000614.1:0-4807 GCA_039680305.1 Thermoguttaceae bacterium
GCGTCTCGGGCTTGGCCGGCTCCACTTTCGGCGGTGTTTCAGGCTTCGCCGGCTCTGACGCGGAAGCCGACTTCGGCGTTTCCTGGGCTTGAACCGCGGCTTGAACCGCCGGGGTGGAAGGTTCGGAACGCGTGGGCTTGGGCTTATTGCCGGACTTTCCGTTGCGGTCTGTCGGCGGCGTTTTCGGGTCGGACGCCGGGGGCGTCGGGGCGTTCGTGGTTGAGCGGGGTTTGCCGTTGTTCGCTGCGGTCCGGGCAGCGGCCGCTTCTCGTTGCCGCTCCTGGTAGAGTTTGAAAGCAACCCCAGCGCCAACGAGAATCACCACGACCAAAGCCACCTGGACGAGGACCACGGCAGACGACGACTTGCGTCGGACGGGGCGTTGGCTCGTCCTCACGGAGACGACTGCCTCGCTGACCGGGTTTCCAAAGCTCGGTTGTGCCGCGGGCGCCGGAGTGGCGACGGGGGTGGCCGCGGGCATGCCGATCGGAAGCGATCCCGGGACGGGGCCTGCCGCCGGGATGTTGGCCAACGAGCCCTGCCCGGGAACGTTGGGAGAATACGGAGCCACGGACGGACCGCCCACCATGTTGGGTGGCGGCGGTGTGTACGGTGCGGCTGGCGGTGTGTACGGTGCGGCTGGCGGTACGTAGGGCGCGGCTGGCGAAGGCGCGGCTGGCGGTGGAGTGAAGGTTGGCGGCGACGGTGCAAGGCCTGGCGGCAGTGCCATTTGGGGCGACTGAGGCATCGGCGGAGTAACCCCGGGAGCCGGTGTCGGGTTCGCCGATCCTGCGAGGAGCCGCCGGGTCAACTCCGCATCGTAGGCCGCCTTGGCCGCCGGATCGGTCAAGCAGGCTTTCGCCGCGCGGAGTTCGTCGAGCAGTTGTTGCCACTGGGCCATGCGCGGCCCGGGCCGCTCGCGACGAAGCCGGGCGATTCGAGCGTCGGCCGCTTGTGAGATGATGGCCGGGTCGTTCTCGTAGAGTGGGACGCCCAGCAATTCATAGTGATTGGCTGGCTGTCGGCCAACGGTAACACCAAGCCACTCAACATATGGATCAAAAGGTTCAGACACTGGCACGCCCCTGTTGGTTGGAATTTAAGGTGGGAGAGACACCCATTTTCTTTAACATTACCCGAAATGTCCAGTATCCTGCAAGGTTCGATCCATCACCCTGTGGTGTGGTTTTGCGCTCGTGAGCAAGTGGATCGTCGTTAAGCGAAAAATGGAGAACCCGTCCCCCCCAAAGGTCCCGCGTTTGCTTGACAGCCACCTTTGTTTCCCTGAAACTGTCCATTTGTTTCTTCGCAGCCCAAAGTCTTTTCTTGCAATTCCGAGCACCAAGAGCCAAGCACTTGGCCGCTTTGGTCCATATTGTGTCACGCGTCACGAATCAGTAGGGTGTGGGAAGCGGACTTAGGCAAAGCCGTACGTCTGCGTAGGATTTCGACCGTGCGAGCGACGGATTAACGGCAACTGGGAACTCTTGACCAGTGACTGTCGTCTACTACGACGGCCCTATTGGCAGGAAAGTTCCCTGATCGACCTTCACCCCACACCTCCGCCCCCTCGGAAAGCATAGAACGGCAGAACCGCCCGGAGATCTTGTCATGAGGATTCTACTTCTATCGGTGGTATTAGTTCTGACAATTCTTGTGACGGGAAATCAAGGAAACGCCATGGAACCGCCACCCGATCAGACGCAGCGCAATACCCTCCACCAGGCATTCCAGGCAGGTAACTACAAAGCTGCCTACGAGGGGCTCCGCAAACTAGCGTTGTCCCCCACCGATGAACCGCTGAAGGTCGGGGAAGACCTGCGGATGGCCGTGCATTGTCTCCAGCAACTCGGCCGGGTGGATGAGATCGACGCGTTGGTCGAAAGCGTGATCGACGTGCACCGCCAGAACTGGCGTCTGCTGTGGGCCGCGGCCAACCTCTACCAGGAGATTCCGCAGCATGGGTTCATGGTCGCCGGCAAGTTCCAGCGGGGCGATCATCGCGGCGGGGGCCAGATTGTCAATGCGGCCCAGCGTGACCGCGTGCGGGCTTTGCAACTGATGACGCAGGCCCGACCGCTGGCTCAAAAGGACGATGACCATGGAGCCGTTGGCGACTACCGTCTCAGTTTCGCCCAGATGCTTTTGAGCTCCCGCGGCCAGGAAGAGGCCTGGCGTCTGCAGTACCTGACGGACCTGGGGCAACTGCCCGACTACGAGCCGGGCTGGGGCTATCATCAGCCCTCGCGCGGCGCGGCGGTCGATGAGGCGGGCAATCCCGTCTTCCATCATGTGCCCAAGAGCTTTGAGGACGCGAAGACCGACGGCCAGCGCTGGCGCTGGTGCCTGGAGCAGGCGGCCGAGATGAATCCGCAACGGGCGGACGACGTGCGTCTGCAATTCGCCAATTTCCTATGGAACCAGTTCGGCGTGCAGACGATGGCTGAGTATGGCTGGTTCTTCGGGCGCACGCAGACCGACGACACGCAGAAGCACGAGAGCGGCACTTATGCCCTGCACACCTTGGGCGAAGACGAGACAATCGCTCGATTGGCGACGGGGATCAAACGCTTCAAGCTCCCCGACGAGTTCAACTTCATCAAGATCTACCAGGAAGTGGCCGAGCGACAGACGAGCGGCGAAAGACTGGCCGCGTCGTCGCAGTTGGCGCAGATCTTCGAGAATCGCCGGCAGTATCCCAAAGCGGCCGAATACTGGCGCAAGTGCATTGCCATCTCTGGCCAGCAGTCCTACAAGGATCGGTTGGCCCAGATCGTGAGCAACTGGGGCGAGTTCGAGCCGATCATGACCCAGCCGGCCGGGAAGGGGGCCACGGTCGAGTATCGCTTCCGCAACGGCAACCGCGTCGAGTTCACTGCCCGGGAAATCCTGGTCGACAAGCTCCTTGGCGACGTCAAGGCGTATCTGAAGTCGCGGCCCGGGCAGTTGGACTGGCAGAAGGTGGACATCAGCAATATCGGCTATCGGCTGGTCGATCAGAATCAAACACAGTATCTCGGCCAGGAAGTGGCCCGCTGGAATTTGACGCTGGAGCCGCGGGAAAAGCACTTTGACAAGCGGACGACCATTTCCACACCGCTCCAGAAGGCGGGGGCCTACCTGCTGACCGCCAAGATGGCCGACGGCAACCCGAGCCAGATCATCGTCTGGCTGAACGACACGGTGATCGCCAAGAAGCCGCTGGACGGCAAGTCGTATTACTTCGTGGCCGACGCCGTGACCGGTAAGCCGATCCCGAAGGCCGACGTCGAGTTCTTCGGCTGGCGTCAGGAGCATCGCCAAGGGCGGCAGTTCGATCTCTCGATCCAGCAATTCGCCGAGTTCACCGACGCCGACGGGCAGGTGACGACCGACCAGACCACGCAGCCGCCCAACTATCAGTGGATGATCGTTGCCCGGACACCCGAAGGCCGCCTGGCCTACCTCGGCTTCACCGGCGTCTGGTACGGTCGACATCACGATGCCGAGTACAACCAGACCAAGGTCTACACGATCACCGATCGGCCCGTCTACCGGCCGGGGCAGGGCGTCCACTACAAGTTCTGGGTCCGCCATGCCAAGTACGACCAGGAAGACACCTCGGAGTTCGCGGGAAAATCGTTCACCCTGGAGATCTACAATCCCAAGCACGAGCGGATCGAGCAGAAGCAGGTGACGGCCGATCCGTATGGCGGCATCGAGGGCGAGTGGAAGCTGGCCGACGATGCGACCCTGGGTGTCTATCAGTTGCTGATCAAGAAGCACGGCGGCGGAAGCTTCCGGGTTGAGGAGTACAAGAAGCCGGAGTATGAGGTCACCGTCGACGCGCCGAGCGAGCCGGTGATGCTCGGCGACAAGATCACCGCCACGATCAAGGCCAAGTACTACTTCGGCTCGCCGGTCACCAAGGCCAAGGTGAAGTACAAGGTCCAGCGGACCAGTTATACGGAACGCTGGTATCCCGTGGGGCCGTGGGACTGGCTCTATGGACGCGGCTACTGGTGGTTCGCCGCGGACTACGCTTGGTATCCGGGCTGGGACCACTGGGGTTGGCCGCGGCCGATGCCGATTTGGTGGCCGCAACAACACACCCCGCCGGAACTTGTGGCCGATCGGGAAGTGGAAATCGGGCCGGACGGAACCGTGAAGGTCGAGATCGATACGGGCGTGGCCAAGGCGATTCATCCCGACCAGGACCACCGCTACACGATCACCGCCGAAGTGGTCGACCAGTCGCGGCGCACGATCGTCGGCACGGGGAGCGTGCTCGTCGCCCGAAAACCGTTCCGTGTGATCACCTGGGTCAACTGCGGATTCTACCGCACGGGCGACGTGCTCGAAGCGCACGCGGCCGCCCAGACGCTCGACGGCAAGCCGGTCCAGGGCGAGGGCCAACTGACCGTCCTGAAGATCAGCTACCAGGACGCCAAGCCGGTGGAGAAGGAAATCTTCACCCGCAAGTTGACGATCAACGAGGAAGGCCAGGGCCAGATGCGAATCCGCGTCAACCAGCCCGGCCAATACCGCGTCTCGACCAAGGTAACCGACCGCCAAGGGCACACCATCGAGGGCGCGTACGTCTTCACGGTAATCGGCCAGAAGCTCGACGAGACGGCCGTGCGGTTCAATCCGATCGAGCTTCTGCCCGACAAGGCCGACTACCAGCCGGGCGAGACGGTAAAGCTCCTGAT
Organism: Thermoguttaceae bacterium; assembly: GCA_039680305.1. Classification (GTDB taxonomy): domain Bacteria; phylum Planctomycetota; class Planctomycetia; order Pirellulales; family Thermoguttaceae; genus JBDKTH01. Next base: position 4,692 of record JBDKTH010000614.1, read on the forward strand.
CAACACCGAGCAGGCCGACAGCACGGTGCTGTTGTTTGTCCGGCCCACCAACGGTGTCTATTTGCCGCCGAAGATCGTGCGGCTAAACGGGAAGAGCACGGTCGAAGACATTGCCG
>JBDKTH010000783.1:0-2538 GCA_039680305.1 Thermoguttaceae bacterium
GCCGATATCGTGATTCGTGAGTTCAATGGATCTTTGGCCGCCATGGCGCCCACGAGAACGCCCCACCGATGATTGGCTGTCCCGTATTCTAAGCGACAGCAGCCCAAAGGATAAGAGCCCCGCGCTCAGGCTGACCACGGATTACGGAAACCATGGCACATCCCCCAGCCCACCTCCCCGTTTCGTGTCTTTGGTGTCTTTCGTGGTTCTCCTTTTCCCTCGCCCCGCTGCCCCGACAGACAATCCGGATGGCAGGCCGAGTTCGCGATGCCCTGCCGACTCTTCGATTCAGTCTACCAGCCGAGCGGCACGGTCAGGAGCACAAACAGGACGAACACGGACCGGAGACGAAACTGAAACGGTCGTCGCCAGAAACGCGAGAGCAGGGCCGTTTGTTGGAAATCGACCATTACCTTTCAATCTCGCAGTTCGGTAGCGACTGCTGCAACTGTTTCACCCCAGCGTCAGTGACCCGCGTGCCAGACAGGACCAACGATTCCAATTCGCTCAGGCTTCGAAGCCGCTCCAGACCGGCATCGGTAATCCGAGTCTTGTTCAGGGAGAGGTGACGCAGTCGCGCGAGCCCCTTCAAGTGGTCCAGGCCCGCATCGGTGATCGTGCTGAAGTCCATGTCGAGCCGTTCGAGTTGGACGAGCACGCGGAGATGGGAGAATCCCGCGTCGGTGACGTTCTCGTTGAGGGCAAGCGACAGCCTGCGAAGCCGTCGCAGCCCGTCGAGGTGCGCGAGCCCCGCGTCGGTGATTTCGTCGCTGCAGCCAATTCCCAACGCCTCCAATCCGGCGAGTCTCCTCGTCTGCTCCAGGGCCGTATCCGTGTGGACCCAGACTTCGTCGACCTGACGGAAGAAATCGTCTCCCAGGATGCGTCGCAGCCATCCTGGCGTGGCCTCCAGGGCACGCTTTCGAGAATCATCCATCTCGTCCACGTAGTCGACGAATCCCCCCGCCGCCTTGATCGCCTCGACCGCCTCTCGCTGCGCCTTGGCCCTCTGGAGCCGGACGGCGAGCCAACTCATGCCGATGCTTACCAGAAGCGTCAAGAGCAGAAGCGTGTGCAGGCTGTACTGATACCAGCGGCGTTTCCGTGGAGCGTCGGGCTGGGGCGGTCTGGATGGATACACAGAAAGTCCTCGTGTCGGCGAGCCAGTTGGATCAGTTGCCAAGTGTAGAAGAATACAATGGAATCGCGAACACGCAGACAATCGCAGATGCCCGTGGCCGTGACACAAGAGCTTTCTGACGCTGGACGTTCATCATCGTCTCCTGGGATGTCCGTCGAACCACTCTCCAGGATTCTACTACTCGCCGGGCGCCCGCACCATATTTGCTTCATCCGGTATTTACGGGAAACGTTGTCGGGTTGGAGCCTCGGGGTTTGGGGTGGATGAAGCGTGAGCGGGATGGAAAGGTGCGTCTGGTCGAGCGACCACGAAGCCTCGTCGTATCGCCCTCCGTGGCTTCCCGGAAATCCCGATGAACCCCATAGTCGTTCGAGCACGCAAAGAGTCCGGCGGCATGCGCGCGAGCATGGCAAGATCAACCGCCAAAGAAGAGGCTTTGAGCCAAGCCGAAAAGCATTGCCAGAAGGACGATGCCTCCAAAGGCTCCGGGGAGGCCAAAGGCAAGGAATCCAAAGAGGGGTACGTCGATGGCGATCACGATCCCGATGAGGATGACAATCCTGGGGATAGGTTCCTTTTCAGGACCCCGTCGGGGGCCGAGTTCCAACGTGCGACGTTTCGAGCGACGCAGGCCAACATTCCGTTCCTGCCGCTCGGCGCACGCGGCACACAACTCCTGATCGTTGGGAATTGCCGCTCCACAATGCGAACAGGGACGCATGATAACCGATCCAGAATTGGTCTACTGACAGTCTTCTTTCGGCGTTCCGCAAGCCCTCCGCCGATGACGGATTGCCTCCCTATTCTAAACGGCCGCGGGAAAGGATAACAGGTGTAGGGCGGATCGAGCGGACCAGGGCCCTGCGACCGGATGCACAACCCCATCTGCCAAGGCGACGGTTTCGGATGGACGCTAAAGCGAGCGATTCCCAAAGGTCGTAATCCTGTTCTCTTCCCTCCTTGGAGTCTTTGCGTCTTGGCGAGAGTCTTCTTTTTCTGTGGGGCGTGACGAACAAAACCTGAACAGGAAGAAGCACGGGTTCCTCTTCTTTGATTCCGGCTCGCTCGGTTTCTGGCGGTGCCCGATCGCTCTCACTTGGCACACGAGCTTCTCAGATTCACACGCGTTCTCCCCCTGTCCGCTCGACCCACCCGACGAAATTTTTCTGCAAGTGGCCCAAATAAAACCTCGACGAAGGCCCGGAAAATTGGCATGATGACGAACAACGAAAACGCGAGCCCGCGGAAGCGGAAAGCTGATTGCTGACCGCTGAACTCGCTGATTGCTGACCGCCACCGCTGCGCGCTCGCCATTATCCACTCTCTCACTCCAAGGGGTATTGTCATGGTTACTCCCTATCGTCGACGGCCGAACGGAAAGCCGGTGCTGGACGACT
>JBDKTH010000633.1:0-16471 GCA_039680305.1 Thermoguttaceae bacterium
TTCAGCGTCTGGAGCAGCAACTGGCCCAGTTGCCGCCCGCCGGCGACCCTCGCAAAGAGCGGATGCGCAAGGCCCTGGACGACAACCTCCAGACCAACCGCACCCGGTTGGCCAACCTGGAGAAGGCCCGGGAAAACTACCAGTTGGTCGAGCTGGAAATCGACCGACTGGAGAACAAAATCCGCTCGCTCAGCGAGATGGCCGTCAATCGGCAGGAACCGGAATTCATCAGTAGCCAAGTAGACCAGGTCGCCTCGAGCATGGTCGAAACCGAGCGGACGATGAACGAGCTCCAGTTTGCCACCGGGTTGGATCCCGTAGACAACGAAGCCCCCAAGTTACTGCGTCCGAAAACGACCAGGGTCTTCGAGTAGAGCACTGCCTAATGCGGGGCATGGGACGGACGGGTCAGACGCTGGACGAAGCGCTCGACCTGGTCGAGGATCGGGACAACGCGTCGAAGGTCGGCCCACCAGAAGTAGGCGAAGAACGAGACTCTCGATTGCAGGGGCCACCGCCGGAACGGTCGGGAAGGATGGACCGTGCCCCGTTTCTGGATCGCTTCACCTGCCATGGCTCTTGCTCCATTGCTGAATCGTCAACCGCCTCGATTATCCAGATGGCCGCCATCCTAGTGGAAGGGGGAGAGCGAGGAAAAGGGCGTTTCCTGATGCGGGTCTAGGGATTTCTCTGAGATAGATCGTGTGCCACTGCACGCGATACTCGGCCCGTTACCGGCTTCCCGGGGGAGTCTTCAGGTAACGGGTGTGGCCGACCTTCCGGGTCACGCCGACCCGATCAAAGTAATCCAGCAGCGGGATCGCGTACTTCCGCGCCGTGTCCAACAGGTATTTGAACTGGACGCTTTCCAGCTTCCCCTCGCGTTGGATGTACTCGGTGAGCAGCTGCCGAGCACGGGCAATCGCGTCGCAATGGAACAGAAGCCCTTCGATCTGGATGATCCGCTGATGTTCATTGAGCAGCTTGAGCAGCTTTTCGACCGTGGGCTTCGGCAGCCGGGTTTGGGCCACGACCTCCTCCACGCCGGGCGGATGGAACGGGGCGTTTTGGAACAGCGATTCGACCGCTTCCAACTGCCGGGCCTCGTCGTCGCGGAACGTTGTGCGATGCTCCGGCGTGGCCAGCCGCCCGCTTCGATCCACAAGGCGTTTTTCCGTCTTGAGCATCGCCACCAGGCCTTCGACGATCGCCTTGTCGAGATAGGACGCCTGACGCAACTCGTCGAGCGTCATGCCGGGACTCTGCGGCGACTGGCGATGGTGTTCGGCGACCAATTCGACCATCCGACGGCCGGTTTCGACGGCCGTTTCGCGGTGGACATAGAGGTCCGGACCAATCGCCAGGGCCGTCCCTTGTTGGACCAGGCGAGCTACGATTTCCCGCACGCGGTCTTGTCGGACTTTGGTGCGGAAAGCCAGGTCGGTCGGGCTGGCTGCGTGCGACTCCGCCGTGCGCAGGCAGTATTCCACGAAGCGTCCCTCGTCGTGTACGGCCGCCGCCCGGGCTTGGAGATCCTCCAAAAGGCCCGGACGCTTTCGCTTGAGCCGGCGCTGGGTCGCCTCGATGATCGTGCCGCCCCCGATGGTTTGCACGGGGGACAACTCGCGAATGATGAAGTGATCGCCGGGGCCGGCGACCAGTGGGGTGTGGGTGTGAATCTGAACGATGTGCTCGCCGGCGCCCGCGAGGCTATCGCCTTCCAGGGCGTAGATGCTCCCCGGCAGCTCCGACGTGCCCGTGTGGAACTTGATCTCCGCGCCGTTCTTGAGCAAGAGCTTCTCCCGGGGCAACAGACGCAACTGGCAGACGTACCACTCCGCCGGCGTGAAGTAGCCGGGAAGGGTGACCGTGTCGCCGCGGCCAATGGTCGTGTGCTCCCAATGCCCCACGTTGATCGCCGCGCACTGACCAGCCTTGACCACCTCGCTCGTGCGCCCGTAGACCTCGATCCGGCGGACCCGGCCGGCCTCTCCCTGCGGCAGCAGAACGACCTCGTCGCCAATCCGGGCGGAGCCGGAGATGGGGATCCCGGCCACGACCGTCCCGTGCCCCTTGACCGAAAACGCCCGCTCCAGCGGCAACCGGAACACGCCGTCGAGCCGCTTCGGCCGGATCTTGGCCACCATCGCCGTCAGGGTCTCGATGAACGCGTCGTATCCCTGGCCGGTGACGTTGGAAACCGGGAGGATCGGGGCGTCTTCCAAGAACGTACCACGCAGGAAGTGCTTCAGGTCGGAACGGACGAGTTCGAGATGGTCCGCGTCGACCCGGTCGATCTTGGTCAACGCGACCAGCCCGTGCTCGATCCCCAGCAGGGTGAGGATTTCCATGTGCTCCCGGGTCTGGGGCATGATCCCGTCGTCGGCCGCCACGACGAGCATCACGGCGTCGATCCCGCTGGCCCCGGCCACCATCGTCTTCACGAACCGCTCGTGCCCCGGGACGTCGACAATCCCCACTTCAAGGTCGGCGATCGTGCACGGGGCATACCCAAGCTCGATCGACATTCCCCGCTCTTTCTCTTCCTTGAGCCGGTCCGTATCGCACCCGGTCAGGCATTTGACCAGTGCCGTCTTGCCATGGTCGATGTGGCCCGCGGTGCCGAGGGTGATGTTGATTTGGGTGTGTTGCATGGCTCTTGATCGTAGACCGTTTGGCCCGGCCGCTTGCGGCCGGCGTTCTCTGTCGGGACGCAAACACGCGGCACAAGTGCTGCGGCTAAACGGCGGTCTTCTTTAGTGATTCCACAAATGCCGCCACCAACGGCCCCTCCTCGCCCTCCAATAGCGTGCGAGGATCGACAAGCACCCGGCCTTTGTGGACCCGGGCGATGACCGGCGGGGTGTGGCGGCGGAGGCGGGCACTCAGTTCGCCGGGTTCCAAGCCCTCGGGCTCGACCGACACCAGACGCGTGGCCAGCCCCTGGGTTGGCAGGGATCCGCTCCCCATCTGCGACACGCCTTCGATCACCTGGACCTTGGCCCCGCCTGCATGCTGACGAATCGCCTCGGCGATCCGATCGGCCTGCTCCATGATCTCGCCCAACGGTCGGCGGAGCAATCGCAGCGTGGGGACCTCGGCCAGGGCCTGGGACTCGTCGAGGAACAAGGCCAGCGTGGCTTCCAGGGCGGTCAGCGTCAGCTTGTCGACGCGGACGATCCGGGCAAACGGATTCTTGCGCACCGCCTGGACGAGCGGCGTCCTGCCGAGGACCAGTCCACCCTGGGGGCCGCCGATTAGTTTGTCGGCGCTGGAGATGATCAGATCGGCCCCGGTGCGGACCGATTCTGGCAGCGTCGGTTCGCGATCGAACCCGAAGCGGGAGAAATCCACGAGCGACCCAGCCCCCACGTCGTCGATCAACACGAGCTTGTGAGCCCGGGCGATGGCAACCAGTTCGTCCAACGGGACCTCGGCCGTGAAGCCGGAGATTTTGTAGTTGCTCGGGTGGACGCGCAAGATCGCCGCCGTGTTGGGCGTGATCGCTCGTTGGTAGTCGCGGGCGTGCGTCTTGTTAGTCGTTCCCACCTCGACGAGCTTGGCACCGCTGGCGGCCATCACGTCGGGCAGGCGGAACGAGCCACCGATCTCCACGAGTTGCCCGCGGGAAACGATCACCTCGCGCCCGGCGGCGACCGTGTTGAGCACGATCCAGGTGGCGGCCGAATTGTTGTTGACCACCGTGGCCGCCTCGGCCCCGGTCAATCGCTGCAAGAGCCACTCGATCCGCGTGTCGCGTCGCGACCGCTGGCCGCTGGCCATATCGACCTGAAGCAGCGAGTAGCCGGTCAGTTGTTCCGCGATCTGCTCCAGCGCCCTGGCGGGAAGCACCGCGCGGCCCAGGCCCGTATGGAGAATGATCCCCGTGGCGTTGATCACCTTGCGGTAATACGGCCCGCCGTCGGCCGCGATCCGCTCGCGCACTCGGGCGAGAATCGCCTGGCGGAGCGAGTCGGGATCGACCTGGTCGCACTCGCCGGCCAGGAGCGTCTTGCGACTCTCGGCCACGGCCGCCCGGATGCAGTCGACCACGATCTTGTGAGGCAGCCCAGCAGTCAGGCGTTCTACTTCGGCGTCGTGCAGCAACACGTCGACCGAAGGAATCTGGGCCAGTAGCTTGGGATTCGGCGTAGACATGACCCCTTTTCCTCAAGAAACAAAAATGGCGGAAGTGCATGGGAATCGAACCCACCGACCGCACTGTCACATGCGGCCCGACGGTTTTGAAGACCGTGGCCACCACCAAGTGTACAAGCACTTCCGCAGTTCCTTTGTTTATACGGCACGGACCGGCTCGTCGCAACGCTCCCCCCACCACGTTTTCCCAAGGACCCGCCCCCCTCCTGGGATGGAGTTATTGGCAAAGCCGTCCCGCAGCAGGTATAAAAGAAGGCTTGAGGCACATCGGACCTTTCGTTGTCCAAGCCATGAAAAGGGGCATGCCATGAAGAGCATCGCGAATGTGGGACTTCGCGACGTCCAGGCCGTCTATAGCGGGCCGGAAGGGCGACTCTGGGAACTGGTCATGGGCCAACAGATCCACATCGGCGGCTTTCGCTCGTCGATGGATCTGGCCGACAAGGCCGCGATCGGCCCGGGGATGTCGGGCGTCGATCTCTGCTGCTGTACCGGGGCTGGAATGCGGTTTCTCGTCCGCTTCCGCAACGTCGACCGGATGCAGGGGATCGATGCCACGCAATCCGTGATCGAGTTGGGCCGCCGCCGTTGCGAGGAGGAAGGCCTTTCCGACCGCATCCGCTTCACTTTGGCCGACGTCTGCGACACGGGGCTGCCCGCGGCGAGCGTCGACTTCGTCTGGGGCGAGGATGCCTGGTGCTACGTCGTCGACAAGAAGGGATTGACCGCCGAAGCGGCCCGACTCGTGCGCCCCGGCGGCCTGATCGCGTTCACCGACTGGATCGAAGGCCCGGAACCGTTGACCGCGGACGAAGCGGAACGGTTTCTCAAGTTCATGAAGTTCCCCAACATCGAGGATCTGGCCGGCTACACGGGCTTGCTTTCCGACCACGGCTGCGAGGTGCTCGTCACCGAGGACACGGGCCGGTACGCTCCCTGCGTCGATCTGTATCTCCAGATGCTCGACATGCAACTGACCTCCGACGCCCTGCGAATCATCGGCAACGACATCGCGTTGATGCAGTCGCTGGCCGGGGAGATGCAGTTCATCGCCGAGCTTGCCCACGCCGGCAAGATCGTGCAAGGACTGTTCGTCGCCTGCAAACGTTCCTGAAGCCGTCGCCTTACGGAGTCTTCCAGATGACCGAGTGTTGCACCAGCAGCGGTGGCAAGCGAGAGGCGGCCAATACGCCTTGCGCCTGGTTTGGCCGGATGATCGAAAACTGCTACCAGTATGCCTCGGCGGCCAAGGCCGAGGGCCGTCCGATCGTCGGCATCCTCTGCGAGTATTCGCCGCGCGAGCTGATTATGGCGGCCGGCGGCGTGCCGGTCTGTCTCTGTGGCGGCTCGGCCCAGACGATTCCCGCCGCCGAGCAGCACCTGCCGGTGAATCTCTGCCCCCTGATCAAGTCGACCTACGGCTACCACATCCAGCGGAACAATCCGTTTCTGGAGATGATGGACCTCGTCGTCGGCGAGACGACCTGCGACGGCAAGAAGAAGATGTACGAGCTTCTGGCCGAATCCCGGCCGGTCTACGTGCTCGAACTGCCCCAGAAACCCGACGACGTCGACGCCTTGGACTATTGGGTCCGCGAGTTGCAGAAATTCCGCCGCGTCCTGGAACAGCGATTTAACGTGGAGATTACCGAGGAAAAGATCCGCGACGCGATCCGCCTGATGAACCGTGAACGAGCCTTGCGCCGCGAGCTGGCGGAGTTGATGAAATCCGACTGCCCGCCGCTGACAGGCCGGCAGCTTATCGAGTTCAAAAGCACGATCTCCGGCATCCCCGCCGACCTGGAGCAATACCAGCGGGCCCTCGACCTGCTGCGAGCGAAGCCGGCGCAGCCTTGCGCGGCCTCGAAAGTGCGCGTGATGATGACTGGCGTGCCGATGGTCCACGGGGCCGAACGGGTGTTGGAGATCGTCGAACAGAGCGGCGCGGTGGTCGTTGCCATGGAGAACTGCACCGGGCTTAAGCCGATTCTCGAAGACGTCGACGTCGAGGCGGCCGATCCGATCCGGGCGTTGGCGGAAAAGTACTACCACATCCCCTGCCCCGTGATGACCTCGAACAACCGCCGCTTGGACGTGATCCGCCAACTGGTCCAAGAGTATCGTCCTCAGTGCGTTGTCGAGTTGATCTGGCAGGCGTGCCTGACCTACGACGTGGAGTCGTATCGGGTCAAGCGGCTGGTCGAGAAGGAATTGGGCCTGCCCTACCTCCGCATCGAGACCGACTACTCCCCCTCCGACACGCCGCGAATCACCATGCGAGTGGAAGCCCTTTTGGAGACCGTGCGGGCCGTACGGCCGTCGCCAACCTGTGGCAGCCCATGACGAGTGTTGCTTCGACGAGTCCGTTCATTCCTCTCGAGTGGATCGCCGCCCACGGCCTGCGTCCCTCCACGCTGCCGCTGCGCCCAGCCAGTCACGCCTCGGTGGCCGACAGCCGAGGCGTCTGTCCCTATGCCGGCGCATGGATCGACGCCACCCTCGCGGAACCCGACGCGGCGGCCGTCGTCCTGACGACGATCTGCGACCAGATGCGTTACGCGGCCGCAATCCTGGAGCAAGACGGCCGGCGGCCCGTGTTCCTGTTCAACGTGCCGTCCACCTGGCAAACCGCGATGGCACGCCGCCTCTATCGCGACGAACTGGAGCGGCTGGGCCGGTTTCTTGTCCGTCTCGGTGGGCGATCGCCCACTAGCGACGATCTACTCCGTGCCATGCGTGAATACGACGACGCCCGCCAAGGTAGCAGGCACGCCCCCGCTCCGACGACGGCGGTCCCTCTGGCCCTCATCGGCGGACCGCTCTTGGACGACGACCCGATCTTCGACCTCATCGCCCAGGCCGGCGGACGCGTGGTGCTCGACGCCACCGAAGGCGGTGAGCGGACGCTTCCGGCCCCGCTCGACGACGACCATGCGGCCCAGGATCCGTTGGACGAGCTGACCCGTCAGTACTTCGACACGATCCCCGACGTCTTCCGTCGCCCGAACGACCCGTTCTTCGCGTGGCTTGGCCAAAGGCTCGCCGCCCGGCCGGTGCGAGGAATTCTCGTGCGACGGTATCTCTGGTGCGACCTTTGGCATGCCGAAGTGCAGCGGTTGCGCGAGTGGAGCCCGGTGCCTGTGCTGGAGCTTGACGTCGGCCGGGATGACGAAAGCACGCGGAACCGGACGCAGGGCCGCTTGGAGGCTTTTTTGGAAATGCTCCGATGAACGACGCCTGCCGCATCACGCTGGACCAGTGGGACGCTCGCTACGCCGAGCTCCGCCGCCAGGGGCTCTGCGAGCCGGCGTATGGCGGCCCGCTGCGCCGGCATGTGGATGACGGCGACACGCGACTCCTCACGCTCCGCATGGACAACTCGGCCGCATCGCTGCGCCTGTGGAACTTCCTCCTGACCGAGGAGGATCGTCTGCACGAGGCCCAGGCCGCTGGGAAGAAGCTCGTCGGCACGATGAAGGACCTCGGAACCGTGCCGGTGATGGCCTACGCGCTGGACAACCTCGTGGCCTTCTACCCCGACGGTGCCTGGTGGACGCCCTGCATCATGGAGCAGAACGCCCGACTGCTGGAGATCGCCGACCGGCTAGGGGTGGACGACTCGTTTTGCCCGGTCCGGGCGATGCTCGGGGCCTTTGTCAACCAGGCCCACTTTCCGATCCCCGGGCTTCTGGTCTGCAGCGTGGCGGCCACGTGCGACGATTTTTCAGCGATCGCCCAGCGCCTGGCCGGCCTCACGCATCCGGTCTTTTGGTGGGAAATCCCGCACCGCCGTCACCCCGACCCCGGCGAAGCGGCCGTCGAGTTGCCCGGCGGGTTTTCGGCCCCGACAAGCCTCGTCGCCCTGGTCCGCGCGGAACTCGAGCGAGTGCGCGAGGCCCTGGCAACCTATGCCAGTCAGCCGCTCAGCGACGATCATCTGGCCGCGGGCATCCGGCGGGCCAACCAGGTTCGCCGCTGCCTCGGCGAGCTTCGCCAACTGGTCTTCGCCTCGCCGCTCTGCCCCATGCCGGCCCTGGAGATGCTGGTGGCCGAGATGCTGGCGATCCATTTCTGTTCCGATCAACAGGAATCGCTCCGGGTCTTGGAGGACCTTTTGGACGAAGCCCGACGGCGCGTCGAGGCCGGCCGGGGCGTTCTCGGGTCGGAGGCTGCCCGGGTGTTTTGGGTCAACCCGGTGGCCGATCTGCGGGCGATGAACCTGTTGGAGGACGTGGGCGGGCGGATCTGCGGCACGGAGTACCTCTTGTCCCACGCCCTGGACCCGATCCCGGAAGACCTGCCGCCGGTGGAGGCCCTCGCACGCATGGCCCTGGCCGATCCGATGGTCGGCTCGCCCGCCGATCGGGCCGAGCGGATCTGTGCCGATCTGGAGCGGTTCGGCGCCGAGGCGGTGGTGATCTCGCGAATCCCCGGGGCGAGCCACTGTGCAATGGAGGGAGCCGTGATTGGTCAGGTGGTCCGTGCCCGGGTGGGCGTCCCTGTTGTCGAACTGGAAGTGCCGCCGCTTGCGGACACGATGGAACCCTCGCTGCGTACGAGGCTTGAAGCCTTGGTGGAAACGGCGATCCGCAGGAGAAAACGATGATTTGTGCTGGAATTGACGTGGGCTCGCGGACCATCAAGGTCGTCCTGTTGGACGCCGCCAGTCTCGAAGTCGTGGCTGCCGACGTCCGGGATCAGGGCGTTGAGCAGGAAGCCATGGCCACGGAATTGCTCGACCATCTCCTCAAGAAGCACGCGATCGACCGCGGCCGGCTTCGTTCGATCGTGGCCACCGGCTACGGCCGAAAGTTGATCCGCGACGCCGACGCCGCGATTACCGAGATCACCTGCCAGGCCCGGGGCGTGCATCATCGCGTGCCGGAAGCCCGAACGATCATCGACATCGGCGGCCAGGACAGCAAGGTCCTGCGTCTGGCGGCCGACGGCGCCGTGGAAGATTTTGTGATGAACGACCGCTGCGCGGCCGGCACGGGCCGCTTTCTCGAAGTCCTGGCCACGCGGCTCAGCGTGCGTCTGGCCTCGCTCGGCGAGTTGTCCGCCAAGAGCTGCAAGCCGGCGATCATCAGCAGCATGTGCATCGTGTTTGCCGAGACGGAGATCATCGGCCTGTTGGCCTCGGGCGTTCTGCCGGAGGATATCGTGGCCGGCGTCCAAGCCGCCTTGGCCGGACGTGTGGCGGCGATGGCCGGCCGGGAGCTGGCCGAACCGATCGTCCTGACCGGCGGCGTGGCGATGGTCCCCGGGATGACCACCGCGTTGGAATCGGCTCTCGGCCGCCCGGTCGCCCTGGTCCCCCAGCCCCAGTTGACCGCCGCGCTAGGGGCGGCCCTGCTGGCGGCTCAGCGGATCAACGGCCTCCCCGTTGCGGCCAAGTAGCTCAGCTGCTAGGATAGAACTCACTTCGCGCTGCGATCACGCAGCGGGCGTCACACGACATGGGGAAGGCGATGCGGGATCTGGAAAAGAGGAAGCGGGTGATGATGCGCTCGATGCAGTTGGGGCACTGCATCTGCGACCCAAAGAAAGCCTGCCCCTGCGACACGCTTCGCGAGAAAGACCTTTGCCCCTGCGCCGGCGAGCACGAGGAGCAGTCCGGCCCGCTGCCGCTCACGAGCCTGGTCGAACGGCCCGGTTGTGCCTCGAAGATCGATCAGGCCACGCTGCATCGCGTGCTCGAGGGGCTTCCCTCGCCCGTCGATCCCCGCGTGCTCGTGGGGATGGCCGCGGGCGACGACGCGGGCGTGTACCGCCTCGACGACCACACGGCCCTGGTGCAGACCGTCGATGTGTTCTCGCCATCGGTTGACGATCCTTACATGTTCGGGCAGATCGCCGCGGCCAACTCGGTAAGCGACGTCTACGCCATGGGCGGCCGGCCGATCACGGCCCTGTCGATCATCGGTTTTCCCGCCCGAGTGCTTCCTGATGCCATGATGCGGGAGATCCTGCGCGGCGGCATCGACAAGATGACCGAGGCCGGCGTGTCGGTGATCGGTGGACACAGCATCAACGACCAGGAGATCAAGGCCGGGTTCGCCGTCACAGGCCTGATCGACCCGGGCCGGATCATCAGCAACGCCGGGGCCCAGCCGGGCGACCGCCTGATCCTCACCAAGCCCTTGGGCACGGGAATCCTCGCCTTTGCCGCTCAGATCGGCCGGGCTCCCGACGGCGCCCTGGACGCGATGGCCCGCGGGATGGCCCAACTCAACCGCCGGGCTTCGGAACTGATGCTCCAATTCGGCGCCCATGCCTGCACCGATGTGACGGGCTTTGGCCTGACCGGCCATTTGGCCGCGATGGCCCGGGCCGTCAAGAACGACATTGAAATTGTCTGGGACGACCTGCCGCTGCTGCCCGGCGTCCTCCAGTGCCTGGCCGACGGGATCATCCCCGGGGCCGTGGAGCGGAACCGCGAGTCGTCGGCCCACGCCCTGATCGCCGATGGCGTCCAGCCGCCCATGACGGAGATCTGCTTTGACGCGCAAACGTCCGGCGGCCTGCTGATCGCCGTCCCTGAGACGTCGGCCGACGCATTCCTCTGTCGTCTGCACGACGAGGGGATCGCCGAGGCGACCATGGTTGGCTGCGTCCTTACCCGGGGCGAGGGGCGGATCGTCCTCCGCAGCGACGGCCGCCGAACGCTTCCCCCGCCGCGCATGACGCGGGCCGCGGCCCTGAGCCAACCCCGTCCAGTTCAAGCAGCCCCTGCTCAGGAGACCAACGCGATGTGTTGCTGTGGCGACGGCCATGGATCGTCTCAGCCGGCGGCCAACACGCCGGCCGGCATCAGTCCGATCCAGGCGAAGTATCTCGAGTTTCTCCAGGCGGCTAGCGTTCCCGGGGCGCTCGACGCGCATACCAAGCAGGCGATCGCGCTGGCCCTGTCGGTGTTGGCCCGCTGCGAGCCCTGCCTGAAGAGCCACATCAAGAAAGCCCGGGACATGGGTTTTTCGCAGGAAGAGATCGACGAGGCCGCTTGGATGGGAATCTCCTTCGGTGGCTCTCCGACGATGATGTTCTACAACGCCCTCAAGAGAAACTGATCATGTGGGGATTCATTCGACGCACTACGATCCCCTCCCTTCTGCTGCTCGGCGGGATCGCCGCGGTGGTCTACGGCACGGCCTATCGCGTCATCCCGGTGTCCGAAGAGCAGGAGGTCGAGAAGACCATCGTCATCCCTTCGCCGTTCGGCATGCCCGGGTTCAACGACTCGATGGCCGGGCCGGGTGCCGAGGGGCAGCCGCAGGAGTCGGACAACCCGTTCGCGTCCGAATTCACGCAGAAGGTGAAGCAGACGATCGTTGTCACGCACAAGGAGCCGGAGCCACGGTTGATTCACGAAGTGACCTTCGGGGGGGTGATCCGGCTGGCGTCGGGCGAGTTGCGGCGAACCTACACGGGCGATCCACCGTCGCTCTGCCCTTCGTGAGTGCATTAAGGAGGTCATGGTGGCCATGACCAGGCAAAGATCTCGTTCGGCACGACGCCTTGCCCGCTGGCGGTTCACGGTCCAAGCGGCCGTTCTGCTGGTGTGGATGGACCCGATGATGCTCCGCCTGCACACCTTCTGCGGGCCGGTGTTTCATTGTTATTCCTGCCCGCTGGCGACGTTCGCCTGCCCGATCGGCGTGCTGGCCAACTTCAGCGCATTGCACCTGATCCCCTTCGTGGCGATTGGCATGCTGGCGCTCTTTGGCGGGCTGGTCGGCAGTCTCATCTGCGGCTGGGTCTGCCCGTTCGGCTTCCTCCAAGACCTGCTGGGCAAGGTTCCGTTGCCCAAGCTCCGGTTGCCCGGCTGGATGGGCCATGGCCGTTACCTGGTACTTGTCGGACTGGTCCTGGCGATTCCCTATTTCTTCGGCGAGGGACACCCGCTGTTCTTCTGCCGGCTCTGTCCGGCTGGGGCGCTGGAGGCGGCGGTCCCCTACACCGTGAGCCAGGCGGTCGCCGGCAAGGAGGTCGTATGGCCGAGCGTCGTGAAGTTGGTCATCCTCGGCCTGTTCCTGGCCAGCGCCCTGGTGATCTGGCGCCCCTGGTGCCGGCTGTTCTGCCCGCTGGGCGCGATCTACACGCTCTGTAACCGCTTTTCGGTCTTGCAGTTGCGATTCCGCGTCAACCGTTGCACCGATTGTCGGCTCTGCGAGAGCTACTGCCGTTTTGGCGCGTACGCCGACAAACAGCCCGCCCCCTCCCGCTGTGTCCGCTGCCTCGACTGCCTCCCCTGCCCCGGCATCAGCATAGGCACCGTCCTGGGCAAGCCGGAGGAGTCCGCGGGCAAGGAGTCCTGATGGCAAGTCAGGTAGTCGGGGCAATCTGCAACAGCTCTCTGAAAGCCAAGGAGTCTTATCGGCAACGCGTTGCGTCAGTGAACCGGCCGGCGAAACCGCTTGCGTCTTCGCGAATCCGCCAGCCCTGATTCCCTGATTGGGGGCTATGGACATTCGTCACCTTACCAGTTATGATCGACCCTAACGGACGCCCAACTGGCCTGGCACGGGGCACTCTCAATCAGATCGGGTCAGGCTTGATCAATCGGTTCCAGTCTCCGGGCGGGAGGGCAGTCTGTGGGTCGATACTACCGACGTGAACCAGCAAAGGGCAGCAGGATGAAATCTTCCGTCGCGCCCCTGATCTTCGTGACCCTGTTAGCAGCCGTCGCCGGCGGCGCCGAACGTTCGTGGACCAGTTCCAACGGCAAGTACACGATCAAGGCGGAACTGGTGGACGTCGAGGACGACAAAGTCCGCCTCCAGAAGACCGACGGCACGGAAATCACCGTCTCGTTGGACCAACTCAGCGAAGCCGACCAACGCTACATCAAGTTGCGATCCCGTCGGAAGAGCACCACCAAGACGGAACGCGAGCCCAAGGCGGACGAGGACAGCCCGGCCGAAAGCGACGACAAGCCCGAGACCACCCGGTCCGAGAGCAGCCGTCGCCGCGGCAAGGCCAAGCAGGATGACGAAGTGGCCCTCGCGGGCGAGGCACAGAGCGTGACGATGAAGCTCACGCGTCTGGAGCTTCCCCGGATGCCCTCCCGGGGCGACGCGATCAGCTTGATCTATCGAGCCACCCGGCCGCAGATCTTCTACCTGCCGATCGGACGCGATGGCGGGGCGACGGCTGCCGAGTTCTCGCGGATTATCGAAAAGGAGCCGAAGTATGCCTCGCCCAATCCGTGCCGCGGCACAGCGCACCTGGGCTCGCAATCCTATGGCTTCGCGCTGGACTCGGGCAAAGGTTCTGCCGGATACGGACGGCTCTACTTCGACCTGAATGGGAATGGCGACTTGACCGACGACCGTTACGTCGATGGCGAATCGACGTCCGGCGATCAGGCCGGCAACGCGATCATGTACCGTTTCCCACGCATCGACCTCACGGTCGACGCCGATGGCACGAAGGTCGATTACTCCTTCCTCTTCACCGCGATCTACCAGAAGCTGAAGAGCAGCGAACATGTCTCCGCCTCGCTCTATGCGGCCGCCTATCGCGAGGCCGACCTCCGCGGCGTCGGCAAGAAGAAGCACCACCTCGTGCTGGTCGACTACAACAGCAACGGGCGATTTGACGACGAGTTCAAGGTCAACGATCGCGGCTCAGGTAGCGTGTTCCCCGTGCCGGGCGACATGCTCCTGGTCGACCCCAGCCCCACGGCCACCCTCGACATGGACCTGACCTCGGGCGACAACCGCTACCTCGTGTCGAAACTCGTCAACCTGGGCGGGAAGTTTTTCGAATTGAAAGTCTCTCCGTCCGGCGACAAGGTCGAGCTGAACCCGGCCTCGGTCGACATCGGCTACGTCAGCAGCCAGCACCCGGGCTTCCGCGCGATCCTCCATAGCGACCAGGGCTTTTTGAAGATCGGCGGCGAGCGGACCAAGGGGATTCCCCTGCCGGTCGGTGAGTGGAAGCTCTTGTCCTATACGGTCGACTTCGGCGGCAGCCCCATGAAGGGACGCGGCGGCGCCACACGCGTCGCCGCCCGTGCCACGAGCGACTGCAAGTCGCTGGAGATCGTCAAAGAGAAGACTGTCGACCTGCCCTTCGGACCGCCCTTCCGGCCGCAGGTGCGGGTCACCGGCCGCCGCGGCGAAGACGCCCAACTCGGGTTGTCGATCCTCGGCGCCGGCGGCGAGATCTGCACCAATCTCGTGGTCAACGGCAACCGGCCCGAAAGCCCCGAGTTCGTGATCACCACGCCCAAGGGCGAGGTCGTCGAACGGGGCAAATTCAAGTATGGGTGAGGCTTCACCTGCGGGTACTCGTGGCGAGTACCTTCCAAGCCGGCCGAAGAGTACCAGATTCGCGTCTCGCTGAGCGCCGGCCCGTTCGCCGTCGATCAGAAGGCCGTCAGCACTATTCCTGCGTCGTCTCTGCGCTAACCAGTTACTAGGACCAAGGAGGACCGCGCGCTGATGAACACTTGGTTGCGATCCATCATCGGGGGGCTGCTCGCCCTGGTTGGCACGGCCGTTGCCGTGCCCCAGGTCGGGGCGGAAACGGCCTCCCTGGAAATCAAGCGCTTGGATGCGCCCAAGGGGAGGTGAATCTCTATCGACCACAAGGGCGAATTCCTCGTGCGACTGACTCGATCCCAGGGTTTCTACATGCAGATCCGCGACGGCGAGGGGGACGCGGTCCAGATGCGGGATCCGCAGAAGGCCCAGTTCGATCGCCTCGTGAAGAAACAGCCCGAGAAGTACCAGGCCAAGCAGCCGTTCCGCGGCGTGGCGAAGCTTGGTTCGGACGAGTACCTGTTTGTCTTCGACATGGCCGACGAGAAGAGCAAGGGATTTGACCGGCTCTACTTCGACCGGAACCACAACGGCGACCTGACCGACGATGAGGTCCTCAAGGGCGATACGGCCTCGATGAGCGGGGGCAACTACGTTCAGTGTCAGTTCTCCCGGATCGACCTGACCGTCAACGCCGATGGCGAGAAAGTCGACTACGCCTTCTGTTTCCAGATCTACACCCACAAGAGCAGAGACTACTCTTACTCCTCGGCCTCGCTCAACCCACTGGCCTACCGGGAGGGGAAGATCACGCTCGACGGGAAAGAGCGACGCGTGGTGCTGGTCGACTTCAACAGCAACGGCCGCTTCGACGACGCGATCAAGATCGCTGAGAACGTAAGGACGCCGGACGGGCAACTCTATCCGCAGAACGGCGACATCCTGATGGTCGACCCGAATGTCCAGAACGCCTTGCGTCGTTTCAGTTTCGACGTGACGCCTGGCAGCGGCCGCTACCATGTGTCGAAGCTGGTCGCGATCGACGGTCGTTTTTACGACCTGAAAATCACACCGGCCGGCGACAAGCTCACGCTGACGCCTTCCAAGGCGCCGGTCGGCAACGTGACGAACCCGAACGAGAGCTTCGCGGCGATCGTCTACAGCGACAAGGGCTTCGTGCAGATCTCCGGCGGAAAGGACAAGCCGTGTGCGCTGCCCGAGGGCGAGTGGAAGCTGCTTAACTACACGATCGACGTCCCCAAGGACAAGGCCAAGGAACTGGCCAAGTCGGCGGAGAAGGAGGAAGAGAAGGCGGCCAAGAAGTCCGACGAGAAGAAGGACGACAAGGCCAAGGACAAGAAGAAGGGCGAGGAGAAGAAAAGCTCGCTGCTGAGCACGCTGAGCAAGGCAATCCTGGGGAGCAGCAGTATGGCCCCAGCGTCCATCGCGATTCCGAGCGAAGGCCCGACCTATGTTTCGGCCTCGGCCACCGGGGAGTACAAGGCGGTCAAGGTCACCGAGGGCAAGACGATCGAGCTTCCCTTCGGCCCGCCCTACAAGCCGACGGTCAAGGCTCAGTACTACCAGCCCGGCCAGAAAAAGGCCGAGTTGGAGCTATCGCTTGTCGGCTCGGCCGGCGAGATCTGTTCCGACATGCGGGTCAACGGAGGCCGCCCCAGTGCGGCCCACTTCACCATCAAGAAGCCCGATGGCAAGACGGAGGCCGAGGGCGATTTCCAGTATGGGTGAGGGTTCACCTGCCGGTACTCGTGGCGAGTACCATCCGAACCGAGCGATGAATACCGCGTTCAGGTCAGCATGAAGGCCGGTCCCTTTGCCATCGTGGAAGACTACGAGAGTGTGATCCACGTCGGCAAGCCCAAGGACACGACCGAGTCCAAGAAGCGGCCCTAGTGGTGCCAGCATTTGCCGGGCCTTCCAGACACGAGTCTTGCAGGCCCGGTTGTGTTTCTTGCTGGTAGGGCGGTGCCGAGCTTGCGAGGCCCGCCATCGCACCGCCACGGATCTGGCGGGCCTCGCAAGCT
>JBDKTH010000507.1:0-4701 GCA_039680305.1 Thermoguttaceae bacterium
CCTCGATTGCCTCGTGGGCCTGGTCGATCAGTTGGCGGATTTGGTCAGAGTCCATTCGGGTAACACCCCCATCTGGAAGTGTATCCCTGGACGGGACGGGTTGCAAGGAACGGCCGCGGAGACTCGCCCCACTCTCACCGCTTTCCAGCGGCGGGAACAGCCGGCGGAGGGGAGACGGGCTCAGCGGCGGCGGCCGGCTTGGCCGCTTCGGCGGCCGTGGCGGGCGAGACGACGCGCAGTTCGACCCGCACGTGATACGTTGGCCCGGCCTGCCCCGCAGTGCCGATCTCGCCGCCGGCGATCTGCTTGCCGAATTGGATATCACCCTTGGGCTGGCCTTGTTGGCCCACCGCTTGGGGAGCGACCTGTTGCGGCTGACCAGAACGGAGTTGAGTCGCCGCGCTGGTCGGTTCGGCCGGTTCGTCGGCCTGGAGTTGCTGACGGACTCCCTGCCCGTCCATGCCTCCGTACGCCTCGGGGGGCGGACCCGCGGCCTTCTTGCCCTGCGCGATCAGACCCAACTGCGACGGCTCGGGGACCGAGACGAACAGGTCGGGCCGGGCCTTGAGCTTGGCCAACAGGGTCAGAAGCTCGCTACGGGTGGCCGTAAACTCCACGTACGAGACGTCCGGAGATGCAGATTGCTCCTGGTGCTGGTGCGAATCGCGGCCCGACTCGGCTTTCGTCTGCGCGGCCTTGGATTCCCGGCGAGCCCGGTCCATCGTATGGGTGACTTCGGTGCGACGAAGCTGCTCGTTGGTGAAGAATGTCTCGACGACCTGCTGCTTCAACGCTTCAGGCGTAATGTCGCATCGAACGAGCAACTGCGGGAGGTCAGCATCCGCCTTGTCGGCGGCCTTGAATTTGAAGGCCAGCGGCGTCCCTTTGGACGCACGCAGTTCGTCGGAACGTGCTCCGGCCTGGTCCACAAGCTCGCCCTGCGATGCTGGAGCCGGGGCCTGATTGTTTGCCATCGAGGCGGGGGGCGGCGCGGCGGGCGCCGGGGCCGGCTCTTCGGACGGCGGCGTTCCGGCGGCCTTCTTTTCCACGGTCGCAGGCGATGGCTTGGGAGCGTACATCGCTGGCGGTGCACTGGCCGGGGCCTCGCCCGCGAGTCTGTCGAGCATTCCTCGATCCGCGGGTTTGCCCGGCCGTGCCGGTCGGCTCGCGTCGCGTTCGTCGTCGGCCCGTCCCTCCTTGCCTGCCAAGGCCGATGGGGCCGGGGACGCCGGGGCGGTCGAGGGGACCGCTTGGATCGATGGGGCCTCGGCGGCTCGAGGCGCTTTGCGTGTGGTGGCCAGCTGACGTTCGGCCATCTGACGTTCGACCGGCGGGTTGGGAGCCTCGGGACTGCGGACCGACAACAGAAGTCCGACGGCCAGGGCGATCGCCGGCCACAGCCAGGTCCGCGGACGCCGCAGCCCCTCGCCAAGCGACCTCCAGGCGACGCTCGCCGGTTGCGGCGATTCATCCGACAACTCGGGCTGCGCGGCGGGGGACGTCCCGGAAAGCATGCGGCGTTCCGCCATGCGCAACACGCGCTGGCTGAGATCCTCGTCGAGTTTCTGGACGGGAAGCGACTGGAGCGTGCTGCTCAACGCACGCATCTCGTCCAGCAGTTGCCGCGCGGCCGGATTGCCGACCAGCAACTGTTCGACGCGTGCACGCTCCTCGGTCGGCAATTCACCGTCGAGGTAGGCGCTAAGCAGTTCGTATTCCGGCAATTCCTTCATGACATCTTCCCGTCGCCAAGCGACGGCCGTCACTCCTCCATCAATCGTCGATCATCAGCACTTGCTTCAACTGCTCGCGCAGCTGCAGCCGGGCACGGTGCAGGCGGCTGCGTACGGTGCCGATCGGCAGGTCGAGGATCTCGGCGATCGTCTCGTAGCAGCACCCGTCAATCTCCCGCAGCACGAGCACCACCCGATACTCGTCCTCCAACGCGGCAATGGCCTGCTGCACTTGCCGGCAGCGTTCGGCCTGCTCCAACTGGTCTACGGGGCCGGCCTGCGAATCGACCGGCTCCTCGCCGCTGGCCTCATGGGCCTGCTCGACGGAGGCCGTCGGGCGCCGGCGACGGCGCTGGCTGGCCGCCACGTTGAACGCGATCCGATAGAGCCAGGTGTAAAACGCGCTGGCCTGATGGAACGTCTCCAATTTGAGGAACGCCTGGACCATCGCTTCCTGGACAATGTCCAGCGCGTCGTCGGCATGGCCGACCACGTGGACCATGGTGTTGTACAGGCGATCCTGATACTTCCGCACCAAATGTCCGAACGCGGCCGACTTGCCCGCGAGCGTTTCGGCGATCAGTTGGGCATCGTCGTACACAGGCAGGTTCACAATTAGGACGCCATCGGCTGGCCAAAAGTTCCCGGTCGGCCACCGACCAGGCTCCCGGCCCTCAAAGTAACCCCCGTCATGATCCCCTTTCAGCCCTCCGTTGTCAAACCCACGCTGCGACAAGGAGTAAGGACGAAGGGGGGGCCGTTTAGCCGCGGCACTTGCGCCACGCAATAGTGGGGAGAGAACCCCACAAGAGACTCGTCGGGTGGGTGGCATGCTCTGGAGCCGAAGAACATGCCGACCCGCGGCTGCGCCGCGTGACGGCAGGCCACCCAGGAATCACGATCTGCGCGAAACACGACACGAGCCTGGAGCCCAGGCGACTGGCTGCGGGGCGTCCAGGGACCAGCTATAATGCGGGCTCGCGGATCGAGCATCAACAAGGGAGGAGCTGCCATGCCGAAACGACTGCATCCGATGCTTGCGTTGATCCTGGGGCTGCTGAGCGTCTCCGTTGCCTGGAGTCAGGATGCACGGACCCTGCGTTTGGTGCCGTTTCCCAAGGAGGTCCGCTTGCAGCAGGGCGAGTTCACGCTGAACGGCCCTCTGACGTTGGAACTCTCCAAGCAGGCCAACCCCGTGCTGGTCACCCTCCTCGGTGATGAGTTGAAGCGAGCCGGACTACCCGCCCCCGAGGTGCGAATCGTCACGACCGACGTCTTCGGCCTTCGCCTCGCCCCTGCATCAACTGGCAGCCTGCCCAAGCTGACCTTGCGCCCGGAGGCTGGCGAGGAAGATTATGCCGTGCAGATCCGGTCCAATGAAATCACCTGTTCCGCATCGGCCGACGCAGGACTCCTCTACGGCGTTCAGACCCTGCGGCAGTTGATCCGTGCCAATCGGCGCGATGGCCAATTGCCCTGTCTCGACATCCGCGACTGGCCGTCGCTCCGCTGGCGTTGCTTCCAGGATGACATGACACGTGGCCCGAGCCCCAAGATGGAAGTGCTCAAGCTCCAGGCCGATCTCGGGGCGTTCTTCAAGATGAACCTGGTCAGCTACTACATGGAACACCAGTTCTCCTTCCAAGGACATCCGCTGATCGGCCCGCAAGACGGCTCGTTGACGCCCGAGGAACTCAAGGCCTGGGTCGCCTATGCCAAACCGCTGGGCTTGGATGTCTTGGGCAACCAGCAGTCTTTCGGCCATTTTTACCACATCCTCAAGCACGACCAGTACGCCAGCCTGCGTGAAAACGGGAGCATCCTCTGCCCGTTGAACGAGGGCACGTATCGGCTGTTGGACGAGATGTATGCCGAAGAGTGTCCCTTGGTGCCGTTCTCGATGTTCAACGTCTGCTGCGACGAGACCGAAGGGCTGGGCGAGGGGCCGTCGAAGGTGCGGGCGGAGAAGATCGGCGTCGGCGGGGTGTATGTCGAGCATATTCGCCGAGTCCACGACCTGCTCAAGGAGAAGTATGGCAAGCGGATGATGATGTGGGGCGACATCATCCTCAAGCATCCCGAGAATCTCAAAGACATCCCCAAGGACACAATCATGCTCACCTGGGGCTACGGGGCCGCGCCGAGCTTCGAGCATCAGATCGTGCCGCTGGCCAAGTCGGGCTTCGAGTTCTTCGTCTGCCCGGGCGTGAGCAACTGGAGCCGGATCCTCCCCGACTTCGGCTGCGCCACGGTCAATATCCAGAACTTCGTGCGCGACGGGGTCAAGCACGGGGCGATCGGCATGCTCAACACCGACTGGGAGGACGACGGCGAGTCGCTCAACGCGCCGACCTGGCACGGCGACGCCTGGGGGGCGGAGTGTGCCTGGAACGCCTCGACCACCTCGCCCGAAGAATTCAACCGCCGAATCGGGGCCGTTTTGTTTGGCGAGAAGGGCGACCACTTCGGCCGGGCGATCGAGCTTCTCGCCAAGACGCATCGCCTGGCAGGCATGGACGCGATGAACAATCGCCGCTTCTGGACCAACGACTTCCTCCCCAAACGCGACCCCGCGACCACCCAAAGCACGGCCAACCGCCTCTTGGACATCGTCCGGCCGGCGATCGCCGAGCTGGAAGCCTGCAAGAACGACGCGGCCTGCAATGCCGAGGTGCTCGACTACTTCCTCTTCGGCGCCCGGCGCATGGAACTGATCGGGCAGCGGATGCTCGACGGGCTCCAGGCGGCTCAACTCTACAGTCAGGCATACGACGGTGCGCCCCAAGAGGCCGTGCCGCTGTTGACCAGGATCGAGACGTTGGTGTGCAAGAACCGCGACGCCCACGCGTCGCTCGGCCAGCAGTTCTCCACGCTCTGGCTCAAGGAGGCCAAGCCGTACGCGTTGGAGAACGTCATGAAGCGTTATGCCACGACGGTTAAGTGGTACAACGATCTGGGCGTGCGACTG
>JBDKTH010000172.1:0-7474 GCA_039680305.1 Thermoguttaceae bacterium
CGCGAGCCCGACGTGGACAATTACGACGCCTGCTATCTGCCCGACGGCCGGATCGTCTTCGGCTCGACCGCCTGTTTCACGGGCGTTCCTTGCACCAACGGCAGCGACCATGTCTCCAACCTGTACCAGCTCGAGACCAGCGGCCGAGTTCGCCAGCTCACCGTGGAGCAGGACCATGACTGGTGTCCGACGGTGCTCAACAACGGCCGGTTCTTGTACCTGCGATGGGAATATTGCGATCTTCCGCATGCTTTTTCCAGGATCCTGTTCCACATGAATCCGGAGGGCACGGAACAGATGGAGTACTACGGCAGCAACTCCTACTGGCCAGCCTCGATGTTCTACGCCCGGCCGATCCCCGGGCATCCCACCAAAGTGGTCGCGGTCGTGGGCGGGCATCATGAACTTCCCCGGATGGGTGAACTCGTCGTCTTCGATCCGGCACGCGGCCGTCTTGAAGCCAACGGCGCCGTGCAGCGGATTCCCGGCCACGGGCGCAAGGTCGAGCCGACCGTGTTGGACCTGCCCATCGCCCAGACCTGGCCGAAATTCCTGCATCCGTTTCCCTTGAGCGAGAAGTATTTCCTGGTCTCCTGCAAGCCTTCGGCCGACGCCCTGTGGGGCATCTATCTGGTCGACGTGTTCGACAACATGCTGTTGGTGCGCGAGGAGCCGGGCTATGCGTTGCTGGAGCCGATCCCGCTGCAAAAGACGTCTCGGCCGCCTGTGCTTCCCGACAAAGTCGACCCCACGCGCCGCGATGCCGAGGTGCTGATCACCGACATCTATCGGGGCGGCGGACTCCAAGGCGTGCCGCGTGGAACCGTGAAACGCCTGCGCCTGATCAGTTACCAGTTCGCCTACCAAGGCATGGGCGCCGAGCCGTACAGCATCGGCCTCGACGGGCCGTGGGACCCGAAGCTCGTCCTGGGCACGGTGCCGGTCTACGACGACGGCTCGGCGCGATTCCAGATTCCCGCCTACACCCCGATCGCGATTCAGCCGCTGGATTCCGAGGGGAAGGCCGTGCAGTTGATGCGGAGCTGGCTCACGGCGATGCCCGGCGAGAAGGTCTCGTGCGCCGGCTGCCACGAGCCGCAGAACACCACGCCACCGCCAGGCCGCTCGATCGCCGCCACGCGCCAGCCCGTGGAGATCGAACCCTGGTACGGGCCGCCGCGCGGCTTCTCGTTCCGCCGCGAGGTCCAGCCGGTGTTGGATCGCTACTGCATCGGCTGCCACGACGGCAAATCGAAACTCGACGGACGCGAGCTGGCTAGCTTGGTGGATGGCCAAGCGGTGCCGATGCTCCAGACGAAGCATCGGATCAACCAGTCTTCGCGATTCAGCCTTGCCTACTACCAGCTTCGACGACTGGTGCGCACGCCCACCAAGGAAAGCGACATCTACCTGTTGCCCGCCTGGGAATTCCACGCCGACACGACCCGGCTCTTGCAACTCTTGGACAAGGGACACTATGGCATCGCGCTGGATGCCGAGAGCCGCGACCGGCTCATCACCTGGATCGACCTCGGCGCTCCGTTCCACGGCAACTGGACCGATATCCTTGGCGAAGGCGCCCGGCAGCAGTGGGAGCGGCGGCGGGCAATGCGCAAACTCTATACGGGCATGGACGACGACCCCGAGGTCGTCTACCCCGTGGCCCCGGTCAAACCGATCGACGTCAAAATGCCTGTCTCTCGCGTGGCGGCCGGAGCGAACGTCCCCGCGGCTATCCAATCTCCCCAGGCAGTCCCCCAAGAACTGCCAAGCCTCTCGATCCCGTTTAGCGACGGCGTTTCGCTGGCGATGGTCCGCATTCCGCCGGGAGAGTTCGTCATGGGCCAGGACGACGGCTCTGCGGACGAGCGGCCGGTGCGTCGCGTGACGATCGACAAGGCCTTCTGGATGGCGCGTTGCGAGGTCACGAACCAACAGTTCGCCCTGTTCGATGCGACCCATGACAGCCGCCTGGAGCACGGCGATTTCCTGAAGTTCGGCCCGAGCGCCCGCGGGGCCTCGCTGTCCCGGCCCCAGCAGCCGGTGGTGCGTGTCTCCTGGAATCGGGCGAGCGAGTTTTGCCGTTGGCTTTCCGAGAAGACGGGCCGGCGGTTTACGCTGCCGACCGAGGCCCAATGGGAATACGCCTGCCGTGCCGGGACCACGACGCCTCTTTGGTACGGCACGACCGACCGCGATTTTTCCCCCTTCGCCAACGTCTCCGACGCCAGCCATCAGGTGATCGAGCCCCTCGGCGAGTCCGGCCGCGCGGACGTGATTCCGCCCTGGCGCCCGGCCGACACCCGCTACGACGACCGCAGCCGCGTCTCCGCGCCGGTGGCAAGCTATCGTCCCAATCCGTTCGGCCTGTTCGACATGCACGGAAACGTGGCCGAATGGACCCGTTCGGACTACCGCCCCTATCCATATCGCGACGACGAGCCCGCCGTGCCGCCGGATTCCCTCCGTAAAAAAGTGGTCCGCGGCGGCTCCTGGTACGACCGCCCCGATCGCTGCCGCTCCGCCTTTCGCCAAGCCTATCCCGCCTGCCAACCGGTCTACGACGTCGGCTTCCGCGTCATCTGCGAAGCCGACGAGCGGATGGCGTCGCAGGAAAAATAGGCACGCTCCGCCATGCCGCTGGCCCTCTTCTCTCCCTCTCCCTCCGGGAGAGGGCCGGGGTGAGGGACGCTTTCGATCGCCGCATCCATGGCAATTCCCCTCACGACACTCCGTGGCATGCCGTCACGGAACGTAGCGACGCTCTCGGCATGTTTTGTCGGGAACATGCCGACCCACGGCTGCGCCGCGTGACGGCATGCCACCCAACCCGTTCCACAGGCCTTCTCGCCGGGTGCCACTGGCGTCCCGCCAGTGCTTTTGAGAATCGGGCTTGTGGGTTGCCCTTTCCAGAACGTTATCCTCGGGCACACCCCTCCTGGCTTCAGGAGGCACAGGCTACAAGCTCATCGCGATCGGTTGCTCGCTTTTGCGGCCGGTGTGGCATTGGTTCGCCTGGGAAGCAAGCACTGGCAGGATGCCAGTGCCACCCGGCCGCCAGACCAGCTCGCTATTCCTTCACTGAGTACGGTCGTTCGTGGCCGTCAATTGCCAAATGCCGCCGACTTTCCGGAAACCGTATAGCTGGACGACTCTCTCTTTGCTTGACGGCGACCGTGGAGTCCAGATCGTGTGGACAGCAGCCTGTAAGTGTCTTGCAGTTCGACCTGGAATCGCCACCCGCAACAGAAGACACCGTCGCCCCGTCTGGCCATGCTCCCAAGCGGTTCCTGTCCACTTGAAGTAAACGGACCACTCCAACTCCGGCAAGGCTGAAAGAGAATAGCCGGTCGTGGTCTTGTCATACCCCGCAGGCCACGCAAAGCCGCCGTCCGCAGTCCAGCGACTCTGGTGAGGCCGAATCCAATGACGGCAGCATCCCACCTGAGAGAATATCTCTTCCTGGGCGTCCTGGTGAAGCGACGTTGCGTCATTCAGGATCGTGTTCGTCGCCAGTTCCCACAGATCAACATCATCGTCGTCCGCAAGATGTTCGACAATGGCCGGATCAAGCATCGTCTTTCTCATATCGTTCCCAGTAAGGTAGGGCGGCGCCGAGCTTGCGAGGCCCGCCAGATCCGTGGTAGTGCAATGGCGGGCCGTTCCTTGCCCTTGAGGGCCCGTTTCACGGGCCTTCTCGCTTTTCGTGGCTTGAGCCAATCGTCATCGCGAGCCCCGCGCGCCGACGACCGTACCGGCTCAAGCCGGGAACGAGAAGCCCCGTAATCGGTCCTAAGGTCGTGGGCCTCCATCATTGTCGATTAAAACAGAGACGAAGCCAACATAGTCCTTCAGATTTAGACAATACCACCCAGTGGATATACTTCAGACGCTTCCAACAAATCTATCCTCCTTGCCTAAACTCGCGGATGTCTGTTGACGTCTAGCAACCAGAATAGTATTATACATAGTATCATATAAGCCTGTTGGGCCAGGAAGTCCTGGAGGATTCTTCAGTGAACGATTACAAAGGCTACTCGGCCAAGGTTGTGCTAGATGAAGAGCAGGGCGTGTTTCACGGCCAGGTCATTGGCACGACGGATATTATCACGTTCGAAGGGGGAACACCCGAAGAACTCGTGAATGCGTTTCATGATTCCGTCGACGACTATCTCGCCTTCTGCGAACAACGTGGGGAAAAAGCGGACAAACCCTACTCCGGACGATTTGTACTGCGGGTGACGCCTGAACTGCATCGCGGGATTGCGATTGCAGCCAAGCGGGCAAATGTGAGCATGAATGATTGGATTACCGCCGCTCTTGAGGAAGCCCTGGAGAAACCGGTTTCGCCAAGAACGCCGCAGGTGCCTCAGCACTGGGAGCAAGCCTGTCTGCCATCGCTGCTTTGGTTGCTCAGCCAGCATGGCCAGGAAGCACTAAAATCAACTCTTAAGGCAGCCTTTGAGGAAAGTCAGGCCAGCAAGCCCTCAGGGGCGGCTTCCCGCCGTTTCTAGTGTGTGTGGCGGGGCTACTTCTGGTTCTCTGGGGTAATTCCGGCGTTCGCGAGAAATTCTCGTACTGACTCCACCATCCCTTTTCCGGCTTCCTTTTCCGGGTGAGGGCGATGAAGAACGGCTCGAACTCCATTGAGGTGAACCCTCACCCGAGAACCGGCTCCCTCACTGATCTCCGCTCCCAAGCTCTTCAGCAGGGCCACGACGTCCCGCCACGAAATATTGCCTAGGGTGGGGACCGTAAAGATATCTGCAAGCGTCTTGCTGTGCTTACCCATTGTGGTACCGATGATACTATTCTTCTCGGCATGTCCGATTCTATGATACTAAAACACACCCCCTCCGTCAAGTGTAGTGACTGATAGTCATAGTACGGTCGGGTGGAACTGCTCGTAGACCGGCGAGCATTGTGCTTTCCCCCCCGCCATCCGCCTGGCGGATGGGTCGCGACAAGTGGATTGTCAGGCTCACCGAATTCTCATGCTCGTCCACCGATCTTGTTCGCTCGCCGGCTGAACGCGATCCCCGTCAATCCTGCAGCCCGATCCGATCGATCGGAATCGGCTCAAAGCCCGGAACCTTCTGCCACAGGTCCGGGAGCTTCGAGAGCTCGAGCTTGGCCTGCGAGCCCTAGCCCAGAAGGAACGAATAATCCTCGATGCGGCCCTCCAGGTTGTTCTTCCGGTCGAGCCACGCGTCCTCAACCCCCTTCGCCAGCGCGAACGGCTTCTGGCAGCCGATGAGGATGTTGTTCTGCAAGGAGTTGCCCATCGGCATCAGTGGGTTGTCCTGCATGATCGTGGCCAATCGCGGGTAGCGATCGCGCCAAAGCGGCGACAGGTAGCCGACCTGCTCGCATTTGGCCAGGAGGTTCCACGAGCCGGGCTTGTCGAGCGTGATCCCCTTCGGCCCGCGCGCGTCGACGTGGATGCCGATCGGCAGGTTGATGAAGATGTTGCCGCGAATCGTGTTGTCGCGCCCACCGCCCAACAGGATGCCGCGCCCGACGCCGCCAAAGACGATGTTCCCGACGACCGTGTCGCCGCTGTCGCAATCGTCCAGATAGACCGCCGACGAGCCGTGGCCGGCGACGTTCGTCACATCGTGAATGTAATTCCACCGCACCAGATTCCCGCGGCTGGCCCAGTCGCGGCCCGTGTAGATCACGCCCACGTCGGAATAGTAGATGCAGACGCCGTAAATCTCGTTGAGTTCGATGCAGTGCTCATTCCCACTGTAGGAAATTGCGCCGGTCGGGCCGTCGTGGATCAGGTTGTTGGCCGCCCGATTGCCGCAGCCGCTGAGCGTGATGCCGCGTCCGTTCATCCAGTCGAGCCGTCCAACATGATGGAGGTGACAGCCGGTCACAAAGCACTCCCCCGGCGTGAGCGTCTTGCGGTCGCCGCCGTAGGCGCTGATCCCATGGGAGGCGGTCCCGGTCACCTCGCAGCCAACCGCGCCGACGTCGGTCCCGCTCAGATCAATTCCGTTCCTGCCCATGTTGCGGACCAGGCAGTTCTCGACCCTCGCATGCCGGCAGTGCTTCAGGTGCAAGCCCACATCGCGGCCGTTCTCGATCGTCAGGTCGCGGATCACCAGATGCGCGACGCCGTCGGCCTGAATCAGGGGCCTCTTGCAGACGGTCAACCGGACCTCTTTCTTAGTCACGTCGCTCGGCGGCCAGAAGTAGAGCCGATTGTTCTTGCGGTCGAGGGAGTACTCGCCCGGCCGGTCGAGCTCCTCGAAAACGTGCAGCGCGTAGAACCGCCGCTTCGATTCCTTGGGCCAGGGCGAACCGATCCCGTAGGCGTGTTTCACCGCCATGCGCAGTTCGCCGGTGGTCGGGCTGTAGGTCGCCGCTCTGAGGGCCTCGTCGCACCAGTCGTAGCACCAGAATCCGTGCAGCCAGACGCCCCGCTCAAAGTCCCACTGCTTCGCGCGATCGCCGGGAAAGCGGAACGACCCCGGCCGGTACACCTCGCGCTGGACCCAATGGATCGGCTTCGACGCGCCCGCATCGACCACCTCCGTGAAGACCGCGAAGTCGTCGTTCGGCCACCGGGCCGATTGCATCGGCTGGTCGTCAAAGATCACCTCTTCGCACCCGTGGGCGCGATGCTCGAGAGGCATCGCGTCGAGCGCCGGGAATCCTTGCGCCTTCAAGTCGGCCACCAGCACCTGCCTCTTGGCCTCCTCCGAAATGAGCGGTCTGGCCTCCTCCGCGGAAATCGGTCGAAAGCCTGTGACGACCCGCGCTCCGGAGATTCGCGTCTTGCCGGGCACGGTCCCCCGAATCACCAGCGCTTGTTCGGCGGTGCCGCCCACCTTCGCGTTGAGCGTGACGCCCTGTTCCAGCACATATTCCCCCTCGCCGATCCAGATCGTTCCCGGCCCGGCCCCTCGCATTGTCTCGACCGCCTTGCCGAGCGTGGCCAGCGGCTGCGTCTTCGTGCCGGGAGCGTCGTCGCTGCCGCTTTTGGCCACATAAATATCCTTGGCGCACGCCGCCAGCGGCCACACCAGAACGATTGCCACCACGGCCCAACAACAGATGGCTCGACGCATCGGGGGATCTCCACGCAAGAAGTGACGACCAACAAACCGGCCAACAGCCCACCCGCCCCATTGTAATCCCGGATGTCGGGAATTCCAGCAGAGGAGAGGTCCACGAAAGACTTCCAGTCCCTTTCTTCTTTTCGTGTATTTTGTGTATTTCGTGGTTCCTCCCTCTCAAGAACCGGGAGCCCCCTTGTTCCGCCCCTCGGTACGCTTCCGCCGGATGAACCCTACTTTTCTTGTCCCCTGGCCCAAATAAACGCTGGAAATTGGGCCAGCCGATTTGCTATGCTCAATCCCGACGGAAGAGAAGAACGAAAGAACAAAGTCCGAAAAGGTAGGGCGGTGCCGAGCTTGCGAGGCCCGCCATAGCACCATCCCGGATCTGGCGGGCCTCGCAAGCT
>JBDKTH010000754.1:0-5997 GCA_039680305.1 Thermoguttaceae bacterium
CGTGCCAAAGGCCAGCAGTTCCCCCGCCGGACGTGGCCGCTGGGCGGCCAGCCATTCGGCAACCGAGCCTCCCAGGCCGCCGATCCGGCTGTGCTCTTCCACAACCGCAACGACTGGGAACCGACCGAACGCGTCGGAGAGTAACCCCTCGTCGATCGGCTTGACCGTATGCATGCTGACGACTTGTGCCGAAACGCCGCTGGTTTGGAGCATTGCGGCCGCCTCCATCGCAGTGGCCACCATCGTGCCCAGGCCCAACAGACACACGTCGGTTCCCTCGCGGACGACAATTCCTTTGCCGATGGCAAACTCGGCCGGTTCCTGGTGCACGGCTGGCTCACCCTTTTTGCCCAGACGGATGTAGGCTGGTCCGCGGAGCGTGAGAACGGCCGCCAGGGCTTGACGCACTTCGGTCGCGTCGGCCGGGCAGAGAACGGTCATGTTGGGCAGGGCACGCAGCAGGGCGACATCTTCGCAGGAATGATGGGTCGGCCCCAAGGAGGCGTACGACAGCCCGCTGCCCGTCCCCACGACCGTCACCGGCACGTTATGGTAGCAGAGGTCGACGCGGATCTGTTCCATGGCCCGCGTGGTGGCGAACGGGGTGATCGTATACGTGAACGGACGCAGCCCGCACATCGCCAAGCCGGCGGCCATGCTCGTCATGTTCGCTTCAGCGACCCCGCAGTTATAGAAGCGGGTGGGAAACCGCTGCTTGAACGAATCGAAGAGGCGGTTGCCGATGTCGCCCGAGAGGACGACGACGCGGGGGTCGGCGGCGGCCAGTTCGACCATGGCGGCGGCAAAGGCGTTTCTCATCGCAGGCCTAGCTCCTTGTGCGCGGCATGGACCTCGTCGGCCGTGGGAATCCGGTAGTGCCAGTTGTTGTCGTCTTCCATGAAGGAGACGCCCTTCCCTTTCACCGTATGGGCGATCAGGGCGATCGGCCGGCCCGTGCCATCGGGCACGTTCCTCAGAGCAGTGACCAGAGCGCCCATGTCGTGGCCGTCGATCTCGCTGGCCGACCAGCCAAAGGCACGCCATTTTTCCGCCAGCGGCCGCAGGGCCATCACCTCATCGCTGCGTCCAGTGGCCTGCCACTTGTTGTAGTCGATGATCGCCACGAGGTTGTCGATCCGCTGAGCCGGAGCAAACATGGCCGCTTCCCACACGGATCCCTCCTCGCACTCGCCGTCGCTCATCAGCACGTAGCAGCGGCACGGCTGCTCTTGGATTCGCTGGGCCAGGGCCATTCCCAGGGCGAGCGAGAGACCGTGTCCCAAAGAGCCCGTCGCCGCTTCCACGCCGGGAATGCCGTGTGGGCTGGGATGCTCGGCCAGCGGCCCGCCGTCGCAGTTGAAGCGGTCCAAGAGCGACTCATCAAAGAAGCCACGCCGGGCCAATGTCGCATAGAGCGCACTGGCCGCATGACCTTTGCTCAGGAGGAACCGGTCGCGGTTCGGATCCTGCGGCTGCTTGGGATCAACACGCAACGTCCCCCAATAGGCCGCCACCAGGATGTCGATGCACGACAAGGCCGACCCCAGGTGCGGAGCCTTGGCGGCGTGCGACATCGCGACCACTCGCCCACGGATCTCTCGGGCAAGGATCTTCAGTCGCTCCAGATCGACATTCTCACTCTCAAAAGGTTCCATTCGCGTCAACCGTTCGCACGAAAGGCGGACTGGGGCCGGACTCGACCGTTATGGCTTGTGAATATACTCGGCGGGCGACTCCCGCAGGCGCGACAGGTTCTTCGTCATCCACGCGACCGTGTCGCTGATGGCATCTTCCACGCGGCAGCGCGGCGACCATCCCAACTGCGAGCGGGCCTTGGTGCAATCCAACAGGTAGGCGGCGTCCTGACCGAGCCTTCCTTCGACGACCTCCACGCAATCGTCGAACGAAGCCCCCATCTGCCGGCAAATCTCCACGACCAGGTCGCGGATCGTCATATTCCGGTCCGTGGCCAGGTGATAGGCCTCGCCCGCCGTGCCCTCGCGAGCCACCCGGAGGGTTCCCTCGACCACGTCGCGGATATGGATGAACGATCGCACGCTGCGTCCGCCCCCTTCCAGTCGCAGTCTCTTCCCGGTGAGGATGCAGAGGATTGTCTTGGGAATGATCCGGTAAAGCTGCTGGCCTGGGCCGCAGACATTGGCCGCCCGGGTAAAGGCGACCGGAAAGCCGTAGGCTCGGCAGTAGGCCAACAGGTTCAGGTCGCAGGCCGCTTTGGAGACGGCGTACGGCGTGCTGGGGTTGAACGGGGCGCTTTCCTGGACCAGTCCACCGGTGCTGCCGTAGACCTCCGGCGTGGACACCTGGACGAATTTTTCCAAGAAGGTGCACTTGCGAAGACGATCGTGGAGCCGCGCCATGGCTACCGTGTTGGTTTCGTACCAATGTTCCGGCTGGGTCCAACTCTGCGCGACCATCCCCTGGGCGGCGAAATTGACGACGTAGTCCGGGCGAAACTCCTGGACCGCCGCCTCGATCCCGTCTATGTCGCGGTTCAGGTCCAGTTGGCGGAACGTGAACCGTTGGTGGGCGGTCCACTTATAGGGCAGGAACACCTCGTCGGCCTCCGGCGAGCGGCTGATGCCGACCACCTCGGCCCCGGCCTCCAGCGCCGCGGCCACGAAGCTCGCGCCCGAGAACGAGTTGCTGCCGATGACGAAGAACTTCTCGCTAGCCATACCTTTGGCACTCCTCTGCCGTCTACGCGGCGCTTTATTGCAGCCGCGTTTCCTTCATCAGCCGCACGTTGTAATAGCGCACATCGGTCATCGGATTCGGCAGACGCCCGGCGCGGAATGCGCGGATCAGGTCTCTTGAGCCATCTTCGATCGTGCGTTTGGGAACGAACCCCAACTGCCGCCGGATCTTGTCGGCACAGATGTGGTACGACCTGGGATCATCCGAGGGGGTCGTGACGATGGGAATCTCACCCTTTTCCGGCATTTCCTGGCGCACGACCTCACGAACGACCGTCGCCGTCTCGGCCACTGTGTGGTTCTGGTGGCTGGCGTTGAAGATCTGCCCGGCGATCTTGACATCGGGCACCTCAAGCAGCATCAGGTAGAGATCGACCATGTCCTGGATGTGCAGGTTGGGCCGCATCTGGGTGCCGCCGAACACGGTGATCTTGTCCGCATTGACCGCGTGGTTCGTCAGAATGTTCACGGTCAGGTCCAACCGCTGGCGCGGCGAATGGCCGCAGATCGTGGCCGGGCGGATGATCACCGGCACGAACGAGGTCGATTGCTCCGCCAGCAAGATCGGCTCGCACATGGCCTTGTACTTGTTATAGAGCGAGATCGGCACGAGCGGGTGCTCTTCGGTCACGTCCGGCGAGTCGCTCACTCCATACACGCTTCCCGACGAGGCAAACACGAATCGCCGAACGCCCTCGCGCTTCGAGATCTGCACCAAGGGGCCAAAGGCCTCGTAGTTCACCGTATGGCTCAGTGCAGGATCCAGTTCCACGCTCGGATCGTTGGAGATGCAGGCCAGGTGGATCACGGCGTCGCAGCCGCGCACGGCCGACTGCACCAGGCCCTGATCGCGGATGTCGCCCTTGATCAACTCCAGGTTCGGATGGCCCTTGACCGAGTCGAGGACGTTCTCGCCGTAGAGGAACAGGTCGAGCACCCGCACCTGGTAACCGCTCTGGAGCATCTGCGGGACCAGAACGGCGCCGACGTATCCGGCGCCTCCGGTGACCAGTACCCGATGGGCTCTCTTGGTACTCATGGGGTTGAAATCCAGTGATCGTAGTTCAGTAGTGAGTGGATCTGTTCCAACAGGCTCTCCCGCGACACCACCTGGCGGTTGCCGACGGTCTGCACGGCCTGGGCGCCCACGGCATTGCCGATGAGTCCCATGATCTCCATGGGCGCATCCTGGGAGGCACAGAGCGAGGTGACGGCCAGCAGGGCGTCGCCGGCGCCGATACGGTCCACAATCCGATTGGTAAACGGTGGGATGACGCAGACCCCTTGGTCGCGATGGTAGCAGAGGCAGCCTTCACGTCCCCGGGTAATCAACACCCGTTTACAGTCCATGCGCTGGGCGGTCTCCGCCATGATCAGGCGAATGTCTTTGGACCGGTTCCGGGCTTCCAGTCGGAGTTCTTTTTCCGACACACAGATGAAGTCCGCCCGGCGGTATTTGGAAACCGTGTTGAACCCCTGGTTGGCCGCGTTGACCTGAGTGTTGATGGCCAGGAAGCGGTCGTGGCGGCAGAGGATCTCGATGGCCTCGGGCGTCAGCATGCCGTGTCCGTAATCGGTCACGACGACCGCGTCGTAGTCCGGCAGGATCTCCTTCAGCCGGGCACAGAGGGCCTGGGTGACCGGCTCGGCGATCTCCGTCTCCATGAAATAGACTTCAAACAACTTCTGGAGAGGATAGTGCTCGACTAGGCGGCGTTTGAGGATCGTCCTGGCCCCGGGCATGGAGAGGAACGAGGGGGTGATGTGCGGGTTCAGCCGGTCGCGGATGAACTGCTCATGGGATTCCACCGTGCCCAAGAGCGTGAGGACGCCCACGTGGTCGCAGACCGTGGCCGCCTGGTTGGCCGTTGAGATCACGCCCCCGGCAAACTTTTCCGAGGAGAGGTAGCGGGCCGCCAGGATCGGCTCCTTGCCCGACTTGCCGATCGTTTCGCAGTGCTGGTATTCGTCGATGATCGTTTCGCCGACGAAGAGGACTTTGAGCCGGGCGACCTTTTCCAGGCAGGCCATCACGTCGTCGACCGAATACTTCGCACAGAACGACGCGAGGAACGGATCGGCCTCGGGGGCCACGGCCGGGGAATGGTGGTAAACCAGTCCCCTTGCACCTACGTCCAGCTTCGCAGGCCAGACGATCTTTCCGCCCAGCGTCTCGACCAGGGCCAATTCGGCCTGCCGGGCTTTGGCGGCTTCGGCCGACGGTTCCGCGTCTTCTTCCCAAGGCACGTAGACGTCCGGGCGGATCGCCTGGATCGCCTCGGTCGCATCCGGGCCTTTGCCGACCGCCACGAGGTCAACACAAACGAGCGAGGCGAGCACCTCCGCCCGCAACTCTTGCTTGACCATGCTCCGAGCCTGCCCTTTGCCGGCAGGGTCGTCGGGCGTCAGGGTGACGACCAGCAGATCGCCGTGCTTCTTGGCTTGCTGAAGCTGGCGAACGACCCCCGCATGGAGGAGGTCATAAATTCCGTGGCTGTGAACGATCCGCTTCCCCTGCCGCCGAAGATCGGCCAGCAGTCCGGGAAGTTCTTCAATCGTCCTGATCTTCGGGGGCTGGACCATGATGCAGGTCACTTACCGGGAAAAGAGTGATCGGTGGCCGGCACCAAATCCTGACTGGGCTTGATTATATGCCACGCTTCAGCGGCATACCAGAGAGACTCAACCGTCCTGGAAGCCACGGGTAGAGACGGCAGCGACCGCGACTCAGCGGACTCGCGACCGGTGCCCCAAAGCCTCCCATCGACCATCACTTTCTCCTCAATGCGATCCATTTTTGTCGTGCCCTTTTGCTCGTCTGACCACCCTCTACTAAGGGAGAGAATTGTGGAAAGCCCCGAGTGATGTGTTGCAGATTTTCGGGCGGATGCACAATTCGCAAATACTTAGATAGATGGACGTTATAACGAGGCTGAAAATCGTAAGTGAACTAACCCGAATTAGCGGGGGTGTTGCATAATTCATGGTCTCATCCTTACTCAGCGCCATTTCGAACCATCCGTACGGGTTGTATTTTTGCCAGGCGGTCAACGGGCGTCTTCTTTCCTGGCCCGCATTTCCCACCCTGCCGCTTGGCAAAAACGCGGCCCCGGGGCCCTCATGCGTCAAGTTGCCAAAGATCAACGCGGTCCGCCAATCGCGGCCAGGATTGAGCATAGCAGATCGCCTGGCCCACTTGCGAGTGGGAAATGGGCCAGGCTACTTGGGCCCACGCAGATCTTCCCAGGTCAGGCCAAACCGGGCCAGGTATTTGCGCAGGCGA
>JBDKTH010001376.1:0-7398 GCA_039680305.1 Thermoguttaceae bacterium
CACGGATCTGGCGGGCCTCGCAAGCTCGGCACCGCCCTACTCGATTACCGATCTTGTTCGTCGAAGCCCATCAGACTGGAGTCGGCGCGGGCTGACCCGAGTTCGGACCGACTCGGCCCGGCTCTGAGGTCCGGTGTCTGCCTGAGACTCAAAGGGGAATTGCCCTACGCCGATTCGATGGCTCGCGAGCCGGCCAGGTGGGACGCGGCGGCCGAGCCATTGGGAGAGGGCTCGGGGGAGGCCGGCTGGCTGTCAACCAAAGGGCGGCCTTGGAGCGTCGTGCCTTCCAAGAACACGCCCATGCGGCGGAACTTCTGGTAGCGGGCGTCGAGGAGTTGCGGGATGGGCTGCGAGAGTAGCTCGCGGAGGTTGTTCCGCAGGTAGAGTTTCAACTGCGAGGCCATCAGGTGATGGTCGCGATGGGCGCCGCCCAACGGCTCGGGGATCATCGCGTCAATCACGCCCAGTTTGAGCAGGTCCTTGGAGGTCATCTTCAACGCGGCGGCCGCCTGTTCCTTGTAGAGGTGGCTCTTCCAGATGATGCCGGCGCAGCCTTCGGGGCTGATGACCGAGTAGTAAGCGTGTTCCAACATCGCCACACGGTCGCCCACGCCGATGCCCAACGCACCGCCCGAGCCGCCCTCGCCAATGACCACGCAGATCACCGGGGTGGGCAGTCGCGACATTTCGAACATCGAAGTGGCGATCACATGGTGCTGGCCGCGTTCCTCGGCGGCAATGCCCGGGTAGGCGCCCGGGGTGTCGATGAAACAGATCACCGGCAGGTGGAACTTGGCGGCCAGGTGCATCTTGGTCATCGCTTTCCGATAACCTTCCGGGTGCGCGCAACCGTAGTTGCAGGCCATCCGTTCCTTGAGGGTCTTGCCCTTCTGATGGCCGATGACCATCACTTTCATGTTGTCCAGCTTGGCCCAGCCCGCACGGATCGCCCGGTCGTCGCCAAAAAAGCGGTCGCCGTGGAGTTCCACGAACTCATCGAAACAGAGTTCGAGGTGATCGGTGGTCATGGGCCGGTCGGGGTGGCGGGCGACCTCGACCGTCTCCCACGGTTTGAGTTGGTTGAAGATCCGTCGCTTCAGGTCGGTCAGGTCGCGACGCAGGCGACGGATCTCGGTGCCGGCATCGGGATTATCATGGGCGATGCTTTCGAGCTTCTCGAGTTGTTCTTCGTGTTCGTAGATCGGCCGTTCGAAGGAGAGTCGATGCTCAGCTTTACCCATTTCGATGTACCTGACTGTCGGTTTCCGTGTTGTCGATCGACTGGCGGCCAATGCCAGCGTTGGTTGCATTGCCACCGATTAGGTCGGCTTTGCGGTCTGCGCCAAGTTGTCCACTAACATTTTGTCGGCCGAACCAGCGGTTGCTCAATAGCTTCCGGTGCGGCCTTGGGCTGTTTTGGGAATCAGGACCCCGTTTTCTTTGCTTCTGCAGGGGGCGTTGGTGTTCTGCGAAAGATGCGAGTTCTGCGCAGCTCGTCGTAGAACTCCTCGATCGACTTGAATCGGGCCGCCGGTTTTTTGGCCATCGCCCGGCGAATCAATTGGGCAAACTCCGGGGTGACGTTGCGATTGGCGGCCTCCAGCGGAGGTGGAGACGCCCGGAGATGCTTGGTCAGCAAGTCGTTCGAACTCGTGCCCGTAAAGGGCGGTTTGCCGCCGATTAGCTCAAACAGGGTGCAAGCCAGGCTATAGAGGTCGGCCCGCTCGTCCAAGGGTTTTCCGAGGATCTGCTCGGGTGACATATAGCTGCGCGTGCCCTGCACTTTCGTTCGGCCGCCGAAGAACTTCGCCAGGAAACCTGGCTTGCGCTGCGCCAGGGAGAAGTCGATCAGCTTGATGTCGCCATCGTCGGCGACAAGGAAGTTCTCCGGTTTGACGTCGCGATGGATCCAGCCGGCCTTGCTGAAGGAGACCAGGGCTTCGGTCACCTCCAGGGCAATCGTGGGGACCAAGTGGGCAATCGCCTCGACCCCTTGGTGGATCCGAAACTTCAGGTTGGGCGCGGGGAACCATTCCATGGCCAGAAACGGGGCGCCACGATCGACGGCGTACTCGTAAATGCGGATAATCCGCGTATCGGCGACGGCGGTGCCGACGGTGTACTCGCGTTTTAGCGCGGTCAGCTGTTCCCGGTCCTTGCGGTACTTCTCCAAAAGCGTCTTCACGGCCACAAACTGCTGCATCCCGTCGTGATACGCCTGCCAGACCTGGCTGGTCTGACCGGTGTTTACCACGTTCAGCAACCGATAGGAACCGAGATATGTGGCGACTGCTTTGCTCACCGCAGCAGAACTCATTCCATCTGACTAAACCACCAAACCGCTACAAACGCTTCTCTAGTGTAATGGTCGTGCTAGCCTTCGACAATCGCATTCCCGCCAACCTTGTTAAGCTTTGCCAGAATCGCTGGATTGCCTAGCTTCTGCGGTCGTGCCCAGTAATCGCTCGTAGAGTGCCCTCAACTGGGCGGTCATTGTTTCATGGCGAAACACATCCGTGAACCGGCGTCGACCTTCCATCCCCATTTGCGTCCGTAGGTTGGCATCCGCCGCCAAGAGAAGGATCGCGGTTGTTAGTTCGTCGACGCTCTTGGGGGGTAATAAAAATCCTGTCCGATTTGGCAAGACGACCTCGCGCGCGCCATCTACGTCGTAGCTGATCACCGGCCGGCCAGCAATCAGGGCTTGCGGGAGGACTCGGGCGAGGCCTTCCCGAAGGCTGGCATGAACGACGATGTCCATGGCCGAGATGAGCTGGGGGATTCTCGCGGGCGGGACCAAGCCGGTCAAGTGGAAATATTGCTCAAGACCGGCTGCGGCAATCTGCTGCTTGAGCGGCTCGGCCAGCAGGCCATCGCCGACCAGCAGGAAGCGGGCCTTCGGCATGGCCGCGACAACCTGTCGTGCCGCTTGGATCAGATACTCATGCCCCTTGAGGTGAAACAATCGGGCGACTTTCCCGACGACAATATGCTCGGGCTTGTAGCCCAATTCCTGGCGGGCCCGGTCGCGCAGCTTGTCCGCTTCGAGAAACGGTTCCACCTCCATGCCGCTATAGATGGTCGTGAACTTTTCCAGCGGGGCCACGTGGGCGTTGACCATCAACTCGGTCATCGCGTCGGCCACGGAGACGAACGCGTGACACTTCGTTGCCGCCCAGCGCTCGCACAGACGGAAGAACTCTCGCGCCCCCCTGCCCTGATACGGATGAAACGGTGCCCCGTGCACGCCATGGACAATCGCCGGCACGCCCAGCGCGTTGGCTGCTGCGCGACCCAGGATGCCGCCCTTGGCGCTGTGGGTATGGACGACGTCGGGCCGGAAGTCGCGGATCGCCCGTTTGATTCGGCAGTAGCTCGCCAGATCCCGCCAGGGGTGAATGGCTCGCCGCAGTTGGGGAATGATGACCAGCGGGATCCCCCCTGCCCTGGCCCGTTCCAAAAGGCTCCCCTCCGGCCCCAGGGGCGGCCCGGTGATCAACAGGACGTCGTCGCCATAGATACGCATCAGATCCTCGCACGAGAGCAACGTATTCTCTTGTGCTCCGCCAAGGATCAGCCGTGTGATGATATGAGCGATCCGCATAAGCTCAGGGCCCTGTTGCGTTCACGGTTTGGCCCCCCTGCTCGTAGTCGACTCGCACCAGGAACAGCCCTTGGGGCGGCGCTGTCGGGCCGGCGACGCGGCGGTCGGCGGCGGCGAGAATCTCGGCCATCCAACCTTCTTCGCGGGCTCCGCGGCCGACTTCGACCAGGGAGCCGACGATCGCGCGGACCATGTTGTAGAGGAATCCGTTGGCCTCGATCTCAAAGGTGAGGACGTGGCTCGTCGGACCTTCGCCGCGGCGAAGGCTTGCCTCGTACACGGTGCGGACGCTCGTGCGGCGTTCCGCTCCGCTTGTCTCGAAGCTGCTGAAATCGTGCGTCCCCAGAATCGCGTGGGCGGCGCGCGCCATCGCCTCGGCGTCGAGGCGGCCGTAATAGTGCCAACAATAGTGCCGCTGGAAGATGTCCGGCACCGGACCGTCGTGGATGATGTAGCGATACCGTTTTCGGACCGCGTCGCGCAGGGCGTGAAAACTCTCGGCCGCCTCGATCGCTTCGCGCACGGCGATGTCGTCGGGCAGCTCGGCGTTCAAGGCTCGCTGGAACACCTCGGTCGGCAAGCGGCTGTTGGTGCGAAAGCTGGCCACCTGGCCCAGGGCGTGAACGCCCGCGTCGGTCCGGCCGCTTCCCACGATGCGCACGGGCTCGCCGGTGATCTTGGCGAGCGTTTTTTCCAGCACCTCTTGCACCGTCTTCTGGCCCGACTGGACCTGCCAGCCTGCATAGGCCGTGCCATCGTAGGCGAGCGTGAGCTTGAGTGTGCGCATGAGTGAGGGCCCGTAACGGAAGCAGTCGGTAGCAGTAGTCAGTCGCGAAGCGGTATTCACGACTGACTACTGGCTACGGTAGGCTGACTGCGTTTCTTGCTCTGCCGGAGCGGGGGCCGCACTTACTTGCCGTCGTGCGCGACCAGCCACTCGGCGATCTGCACGGCGTTCGTGGCAGCGCCTTTGCGGAGGTTGTCGCTGACGCACCAGAAGGCCAGGCCGTTCGGGCAGGAGAGATCTTCGCGGATACGGCCGATGAACGTCTCGTCGCGCCCGTCGCAGTTGAGCGGCATGGGGTAGACCTTGCGCGGAAGGTCGTCCATCAGCACCACGCCCGGCATGGCGGCGAACAGCTTCTTGGCTTCCTCGGCAGTGATCTTGCGTTTGGTCTCCACGAGGATGCTCTCGCTGTGGCAATTGCTCACCGGGATGCGCACGCAGGTCGGGCAGACCTGGATCGACTCGTCGCCGAGCATCTTGCGCGTCTCGTGGACCATCTTCATTTCTTCGGAGGTGTAGCCCTGGTACTTGGGCGAGCCGATCTGCGGGATGCAGTTGAAGGCGATCGGATAGGGGAAGCACTCGTACTGGTAGTCTTCGCCGTTGAGCTTCGCCCGGGTGCCGCCCACGAGGTCCCGGCTACCGACCAGTCCGGCGCCGCTGGTCGCCTGATAGGTGCTTACGATAACCCGGAGCACGCGGGCCGCTTCGTGCAGCGGCTTCAGGGCGACGACCATCTGGGTGGTCGAGCAGTTGGGGCTGGCGATGATCCCCTTGTGTTTGAGGATGTCATCCCCGTTGACTTCGGGGATCACCAGCGGCACGTTGGGGTCCATGCGGTAGTAGGCACTTTCGTCGATGACGACGCAGCCTTGTGCCACGGCGCCGGGGATGAAGTCGCGGGCCGTGTCGTCCGGCGTGCTGCTGATCACCAGCTGGACGCCCTTGAACACCTCCGGGCAGAGTTCTTCGACCGTGTACGTCTGGCCGGCAAAGGTGAGCTTCCTGCCCGCCGAGCGTTTGGAGGCAACGAACTTGATCTGCTTGAACGGAAACTTGCGGGTCTCGAGCAACTCACGAATGATGGTTCCCACAGCGCCGGTGGCGCCGACGACAGCGACGTTCTCGTACACAGAAAGTCTCCCAAAAGTGCAGATCTTTTTATGGGCGGCCAAATGGTTGGTTAACGCGAAAGCCGCTTTTTCGGCCGCCCTTTACCAGCCAGACGATCAGGCTGGATAAACCCGTATTATAAGCAAAATCGGACCGGTGGCTCAATGTGTCTAATAATCCTTGCCCCCTGCCCTGCCCCGCAGGCGGCTGCCACCGCATGGGTAAACAACAGGCCCTCGTACCCTAGAGACGGTGCGAGGGCCACATGTTCGTTTTCTGCGAGCGAAGTTCCCGAGTTATCGCTCGTTTCCTTCTACCGGGTAGACGCAACTCCCACTGGCGGAGCGGCGTTGAAACCAAAGGCCACGCCTTCCATGGCACCGGCGGTCAACAAGACCACCTTCGACTCTTCCAGCAGCTTGCCGTCCCGGATGATCTGGGCGCAGATCTCATACTTATAGCTGAGGCCCGGCGTCAAACCGTGCGACACGTACTCCCGTCGGCTGCCCGTGGTCCGGGTCGGCTGACCATTGACCAGCACCTTGGCGTCGGCGGGAACCCAAATGGTCAGCAGAGCACTGTTCTCACGGGTAGGAAGCATCGTCCGAGGCCCGGCCCCAGGGGTCGAAGTCGGCGGGGGCGGGTTGTACTCGGGCTTGGTCTCTGGTTTCTTGGGCGGTTCTGGCGGCTCCGGGCTCGGCAGTGAGGGACGTTCGGCGGCCGCTGGGGGCGGGGCCGGCGGAGCTGGCGTGGGCACCTGCGGCGCCGGGGCGACGGTGGGCGCCGCCGGAATCGGTCCTGGCAAGGGACTGGCCGGGGCACAGCAATCAACGATTGGCGCGCAAATGGCGTCCCAGCAGCAGCCGTTCCAGTCGTAACCCCAGCAGTTCGAATACCAGCAACCCGGACCACCGAACACGCGACGCAACGGGCTGCAGCGGCAAATCAGGTAATCGCAACCGCAGATGTCGCAGCAGGCGGCGTAACCCGGCAGCCAGGGCCGTCCAACCCGGTGCGCTTCCGCAGTGGAGACGCCGATCGCGATCGTGCCGACCGCAATCACGCTGAGGATCAGATGCTTCCACGTTGACTGAGTCATCGGTCCAGTTCCCTTCCAACAGGCCAACAGATACCCTCACGGTGAACCTTCTAACATAGCAACGCTAGCACATAAATCAAGTAGGTTACGTAAGCTTGCGGGGCAACGCGGTATGTGATGAATGAAGCGATTGGAACAGTTTTCTGTTTTCCCCCGCGTATTGATGGGTAATATTAC
The DNA here is from genome assembly GCA_039680305.1 of Thermoguttaceae bacterium. Taxonomy (GTDB): domain Bacteria; phylum Planctomycetota; class Planctomycetia; order Pirellulales; family Thermoguttaceae; genus JBDKTH01. The sequence goes on from JBDKTH010001376.1 coordinate 6,781, forward strand.
CCCCTACGGCGAACGGGTTGGTCTCGGAAGTCACGCTTGGTTGCCGCTATAATCCGCACTCGATGACACCCACAGTCTGGTTCCAGCGGTTTCCCTGGTCGATCCTGATTCTCGCCCTCCTGCTGATGAGCATGGGATGGGTAGGGATCGCCCGTTGTGAGGAGTTGGCCGAGGGGAGCGGCCGCTACGTGCGGCAGCAGATCGCCTGGTCAGTCCTGACAGTGGCGGCGATGCTGCTTGTCAGCGTGCCGAGTTACCGGGTGCTCTGCCGATGGAGTCCAGCCGTTTTTGCGGTGGCTGTGGCGCTTTTGGTGCTGGTCTATTTCTTTCCACCCATCAATGGGGCCCGCCGCTGGATCCGGCTTGGTCCGCTAGGGCTGCAGCCGTCGGACTTTGCCAAGGTGGCGTTTGTCTTGGCCCTGGCCCGCTACCTGATGTATCGGGACAACTACCGTCGTTTCTGGGGCCTGCTGGTTCCACTGGCGTTGACTCTGGTTCCCGTGATCCTGGTGCTCCGCGAGCCGGACTTGGGCACGTCGATGGTCTTCTTTCCGGTCTTTTTTGCGATGCTGTTTGCCGCCGGGGCCCGGCGGATTGATCTGGCAAAGCTCGTGCTGG
>JBDKTH010000050.1:0-5169 GCA_039680305.1 Thermoguttaceae bacterium
GCCAAAGAGTAGTTTTCCCCCTAAATTCCGTTCGATTTTGCGTCATATCTTATTGGAGGAGCTGCTTAGCCATCGTGCCTCGTCAGCAGAGGCTCTCCCTGCGTCGGCCATGGAAATCGCCGAAGAAACGCGAAGTTCCCGAGACCGTCGTAGCGGGTCAGCCGTCGACGGGGCCTCAGGGCAGCTTCTTGGAACGATTGACACCTGCGCGAAAGCGCCGAACTGATCATGGACGCCCAGACGCTGCTCGCCAAGGGCTTCGATCGCGAACGCATCGCCGAAGAGCTGGAAATCGCCGCTCCTGAGGTTGAAGACGTGATCGAGTACCTGCGCCAGCGTCACGACGAGGGCATCTAGCCGTGATCGCCCTTCTGCCCAAATCCCTCCTTATCCGCATGCGGCCCCGCTGGAGCCCTTCGCATCGTTCGGAACGCTGTTCCCCCCTCGACAACGGGAGCAAGTCATCCCCTGCCTCTGGTCCGTTCTGGAATTTAACGCCCCAGCTATTTGGCAACTGGCAGTAAGTAAGGTCAGCCCACGGCGCGGCTGGCCGATAGGACTCAGCTTGCTACCGGAGGGCACGGCTGGTGAACGAAAGGACAGGCGACAGTTAGCAACTACTTACCTGTCAAGAGCTTAGCGTCCCAAGTCGGCCCTCGGTTGCAACCCTCTCCCGCCTCAGGCAACAAGGCGAGATTCCTCGCTTTCACGGACGAGGGATCGAGCAAGTGGCGGAAGTGGGGCAAGTGAGGCCGGACGCGTGGAGATCGTGCTGCAAGCGGCGATCAGCCTCGGTTCCGAGCCCCGATCGGTGGCGTCTTCGCATAACCGCAGAAGTCTAAAGTCTACGACAAAGGAGAGTGACGATGCGCAGCCCAAAGATCCCGCAGGGGGCGGAGGTCCTGCAGACGTACGAGCGGTACACCCAGCACGTGGAGGCCTTCTTTCAAGGGCGTTATCACCTGTTGGTCGTGATCGGACGTCCAGGGCTGACCAAGAGCCATGGATTCGAACAGCGGCTGGGCCCGACGAGCCACTTGGTCAAAGGGTGGACCGCACCGCTCCAGGCGTACATCGAGACCTACCGGCACCGGAACAAACTGCTCGTTTTCGATGATGCCGAGGTGCTCTGGAAGCGCGCGGGGGGCCGGATCTTATTGCGATCCCTATGTGAGCACAAGCCCCACAAGCTCGTCCAGTGGGCCAGCACCGCCCCGCAGCTAAGACGGGCCTGCGTTCCCCAGAGCTTCCTGACCAGCTCCAAAGTGGCCATCATCGCCAACCGCTTCGTTTTCGGCGAAGCCGAGGAATACGAGGCCTTCGTCGATCGGGGCCACCTGATCTACTTCGATCCCTCCCCCGTGGAGGTCCACAATCGCGTGGGGGACTGGTTCTGGGACCAAGACGTCTACGATTACGTTGGGGATCGTCTCCACCTCCTGAACGCCATCTCGGTGCGTCTTTATACGAAGGCCTGGGAACGCAAGCAGGCCGGAGGTGACTGGAAGGAGCTGATCGCGGAGGCCGATTGCCGCGATGGTACCATCCGGTTCGTCCAGGCCTTGGAGACGGATCCTACCTGTCCGACGGTCGAGGACAAGGTCCGGAAGTTCATCGATTACACCCAGCGCTCACGCGCAACCTACTTCAATATCAAGCGGGAGTTGCTGGAATCCAATCAGCTCCAGGCCTTTGAGAAACTGGAAATCCCACGGCGGCAGTTACAGGGCGTGCCGCCGCTTGAGCCAGATTTGGAGGAGGAGGTGGCACGGGCCAAGGAGGAGGATGAACCTCCTGATGACCATCAGGACGAAGGGCCGAAAGACGCCGACTCGTTGCCCAGTTGGTGCCAATACTCCGACAACCCTCAGGACTACCACAACTTTGCCGACTATCAGGCGGACTGGTGGAAACGGCCGCGACCGCCCGAAGACGACGAGGAGCCTCGGAGGCAACCAGAAGCCCCCCGATCGGAAAGCATCCTCGATCGGCTGCGTCGGGAAATACAGGAGGCCATCGACCGGGAGGCCTATGAGCGCGCCGCCGAGTTGCGGGACCAGATCCGGCGGATTGAGAATGGAGGCGGACACGCATGAGTCTCATTTGGCTAGATTTTAGACTTGCCACACAGCCGCGGGCCAGCAGCTCCACTGCGTGGCTAACCACTGTGTTTCAAGTGCCGCCATAAGAAGGCTTGACCCGCGGTTTGGGTGGCTGCCGGTCAGTAACAACAGCCGGTTCGGGGCCGGTTGGCTAAGTCTAGCGTGGCACGACCCGGCGCTCGCGGCCGTGCCGCCCAACTCGCTTCCGACGTTGCGGCATTTCGCCAATCTGAGCATTGTCGCGGCCCGGTCGGATTGGTCCGGCGACGAATCGCTACTGGCGTTCAAGTGCGGGCCGGCGCTGGGGCGCCAGGTGACCGAAAGGCTCGACTACGACGTAGGCGCCGGCCGCGCACATCCGGATCAGGAACTCTACGCGACCAGCGGGGAGGTGCCCTTGGCCGACATCTCCCGCAAGAAGCCGCTCGAGAAGAACCAGGGCGATCCGCCCATCGAGAAGGCCGTGGTCGAGATGGCTCCGGTGTAACCAGCCTTTGGCTAGGTCCGGGTGAGCAACGAACCTTGGCCGAACTGCAAACCGATCGGGACAAGCGGGTGAGGCAGTACAACGAAGAGCGGCCCCACATTGGCAAATACTGCTATGGCAAGACGCCCCTGCAGACCTTCCTCGACTCGATCCCTCTGGCAAGGCCAAGATGCTCGACTCGACCTTACAGACAGTGGTATAGAATAGGAAGGAACGGTCAGATCAAGTACTAGCCAGTACAGCTAAAGAAAGTGTTCGGCTCGCGCTGCGACAAGTTCTACGTCTGTTTTCGTCTTGGCGATTCGTTAGTAATCTTGTCCCCTTCCTTGTGGTTCAGGACAAGCTCAATCTCTGGAGGTCGCGGCTTAGGGGGAGCCTCTTTCGGAGCTTGCTGAATCGGTACCTGTTGAATCTGAGGTTGGGGGACTTGCGGCGGTTGCTTGTTGCTCATGGATTATTCCTTCTTACATGTTACCTTTCCTTCCTGACTGTCTCGCACGTCTGGTCCTCCCTGAGCAGCACAATCTCGGGAGGCTGCGGCTTCTGTGGCGCAGGCTTCTGTTGGGGTGGCTGTGACTGGGATTGCGATGGTTTCTCTTGTTCGCTCATTGGATTCATCCTTTGAATTTGATACGACAATTTCCACTTTCTGAACATCAGGAAACTTGACCACTTCCGTCCTTTGCGCATCGAATTTCACGCACTGGAGAAGGTAGGTTGGGTAAGCGTTCAAAGCTAGGATCACGACCGCCGCTGTGATGCAATACTTCGCTCTAGCCTGATACCCCATCTTCATCTTGTTGATGCTTCGGTTCACTTTGCTTGCCGAGATGTATTGCTGACGAAGCGTTTTTGTCAACTCATCGGCGACCCGCTTCTTGGCCTCTTCCTCGTCGTGGTAGTGGCTATAATACTCCTCCAAGCCTGCTACGTACTGGCCCCAGTCTTCGGGATTGGAAATGTACCCCTTATACCGCGGCAAGAAAGAGAAAAGGACGAACCCGATAGCGAAGCCGAAAGCAATCAGGAACAGGGCGCTCAGAAAAAGGAAGAGGCATCCGGCGATTCCATAGCCGCAAGAGGGAATCGCCTTCAAGTAGTAAATTCCGACCCCCGAGAGCGCAAGCAGCACACCCACAAGCAAGCTGTCTGCCGAGTCCAGCTTGTGCTTGTGGTCTAGCTCCGCGCTGTAAACCTCTTTGAAGAAATCGTCAGTAGGGTCTCTTCCCATCGGCTTTCATCCCCCTCCGATGTCACGGATAGTTTAGCAGGCCCAAGGCTTCTACGCAAGCATGGCTAGCCCTTGTGTGTGACCAGACTTCCTGGCGACCCTAAACGGCGAGGGGGCAAGCGTTTGGCCAGAATTGCCGCCATTGGCCGTTCCTGTCCAGCGTGTCCAGGGCTGCGACAGCGGTGGCATTCGGCCGATCCCATCGGCGGCCATAGCCTTTGAGTCGTTTCGTACAAAGCTTGCACTGCGACTCCGTGGGACCGCTGCCAATCTGCCAGCCCCGCGCTCGAAACGATGGGTAACGGATCATGTCCTTGCGCGTCGAGACGAAGTTCATCAACCGGTCGGCCGCCTCCCGCTTCGTTTTGCCTTTCAGCGTGGCCCGCCACGCAAGGATCCGTTCCCAGGCGGTCGCATAACCTTGGTGCTTGAACAGGTGCATCAGATCGTCCGCCCACGTTCGGCCCTCAGGCGATTCTTCGCCAAACACCTTGCGCCGCGCGCGATGGACATTCTCGCTCAAGTGATAGAAGTCCAGCCCCAGCCCGTCCAACTCGGCCAGATGCAGTTCCATTTGCTCACGAATCCAGGTCGCTCCATCCACGAGCCCCACCTGCTCGTCGGCCTCACGGAACTGCAACCGGTCGGCCTCCCGACGCAAGAGGGTTCCGGCCTTGAGATGATTGCCGTGGGTGAAGGCCACCTGCTGATACTGGGCATCCTCGCTATAGAAGAAGACGACCTTGAATTCCTTCCAGGCCAGATCGGAGCCGCGTTTTCGCGGCGGCAAGGGCTTGCACTTCGTGCCACGACGGCGACGCTTGGCTTTGATCGTCTCCCGGCGTTTGATCTTTTCCGCGTCGGTGATGATCGGCACCATCACCCCATCACAGCCCGTGTACACCCGCGTCTTTTCCCCCGTCTTGTCCTCCGGAACGCCGCAATCCTTCGCCCGCCAAGTCACGGTCACGGCGTTGTCCTGCTGGGCTTGCAAGACGCGCCGTCCGGCGGCCTCCACTTCCTGCCGCAACCGCTCGCCGCTGAGTTTCACTTGGGCCGTCCGCTCCAGGACGGACGCCGCTTTGCGGAAACTGGTGGCCGACAAGTTCACGCGACAGGCCATCTCCACGACCCCCGGGGTGATCGTTTCCCCGCGGTCATCGAGAATCTCGTCCGCCGGCACCAGGCTGCCGATCTGCGGACCATACCACCAGCGTCGAGTGATCGCGATCTTGCCGTTGATGGTCAGCACGGTCCGCGATTGGCGGCCTTTATCCGCCAACCGCTTTCCCGTCGTCGGATGCTGCGGAGGGGGGAAAAGCGGCTTCCGCCGCATCGACGCGCTTCTG
>JBDKTH010001191.1:0-2838 GCA_039680305.1 Thermoguttaceae bacterium
GTCTCTTCCTGCAAGCCCCTTCTTTCCTTGCATACCACGCATGAAACGACGCGACTTTCTCGCCGCGATGGCCTGTGCCCCGGCACTGCTTCGCGGGAGTGTTTTGGCCGGCGAAGCTGCTAATCACGCTTGTTACCTCCCGACGTACGCTTCTGCGGAGGAGGCCAGGCGGTCGGCTCGCGAGACGCTAGTCTATATCCCGGGAATCTATACCGGCACGGGAATCGACAAGCCGGACTACCTGGCCACGATCGACGTGGCCTCCAACTCGAAGACCTACGGCCAGGTCGTGCATCGCCTGGAGATGCCGCACGTTGGCGACGAATTACACCACTTCGGGTGGAATGCCTGCAGCAGTTGTCATGGCGACGCAACCAAGAGCCGCCGCTACCTGATCGTTCCCGGCCTCAATTCGAGTCGGATTCACATCATCGACGCGGTCCATCCCGCCACCCCCTCGCTCCACAAGGTTATCCCTGCCGAGGAGATCGCCAAGAAGACCGATCTCTCCGCGCCGCACACGGTCCATTGCCTGGCCGATGGTCGAATCATGATCTCCATGCTGGGAAATGCGAAAGGCGAGGCGCCGGGCGGTTTCCTCCTGCTGGACCAGGACTTCCGAATCCTCGGACGCTGGGAGAAGAGCACTGAGGGGATGCAGTTCAATTACGATTTCTGGTACCAACCGCGTCAAAACGTGATGGTCAGCAGCCAGTGGGCGGCGCCAAATACCATCCGTCCCGGCTTTAGGATGGAGGACGTCAAGGCCGGGAAGTACGGGCATCATCTCAACTTCTGGGACTGGAACCAGCGCAAGCTCCTCCAGAGCGTTGATCTGGGCGACAACGGTCTGATTCCCCTGGAAACCCGCTTCCATCACGATCCGAATAGCTCGCACGGCTACGTGGGGGCTGCGCTCTCTAGCGCGATATGGCACTGGCACTCGGCCGATGGCCGCTGGAAGGCGGAGAACGTGATCCAAGTGGCACCGGTCGAAGTCAAGGGCTGGCCCTTCCCGGTGCCGGGGCTGATCACCGATCTGGTCCTCTCACTCGACGACCGCTGGCTGTACTTCTCCAATTGGCTGCACGGCGACGTGCGACAGTACGATATCGCCGATCCCGCCAAGCCCCAGCTCACCGGCCAGATATGGCTGGGCGGGGTGCTGGGCAAGGGCCGCCAACTGCGGGGGAAGCAACTGACCGGTGGCCCGCAGATGCTCCAGCTGAGCCTCGACGGCAAACGTCTCTATGTGAGCAACTCCCTCTACAGCAGCTGGGACAACCAGTTCTATCCCGACATCGCCAAACAGGGTTCCTACCTGTTGCTGATCGACTGCAATACTGAGCAGGGCGGCCTGTCGCTGAACGAGAAACTGTATGTCGATTTCGGCCAGGAGCCGCACGGCCCGGCCCGTGCCCACGAGATGCGGTTCCCGGGCGGAGACAGCACCTCTGACATTTGGGTGTAGACCAGGAAGGGATCAAGAATGCTCGAAGAGGCGATTCACCGATTTGCCACACGCTATCCAGGCAGAGTCATCCAGCGAGCGGACGAGGAGTACGACTCTGCGCGTCGCGTCTACAATGCGATGATCGACAAACGCCCCCGGCTTATCGTGCGCTGTGAGGGCGTGGAGGACGTACGCGAGGCCGTAACCTTCGCCGGAGATCAGGGGCTGCCCCTGGCGGTGCGTGGTGCCGGCCACAACGGGGCGGGGCTGGGAACGTGCGACGACGGCCTGGTGCTCGATCTGTGCCGCATGAAGGCCCTTGACGTCGATCCCCAGGCACGCACCGTCCGCGCGCAGGGTGGGTGTACGCAAGGCGAGATCGATCGGGCGGCGCATCCGTTCGGACTGACCGTTCCCGCGGGAATCATCTCCACCACCGGCATCGGAGGTCTGGCCCTTGGCGGCGGGCACGGCTATCTCACGCGCAAGTTCGGACTCACCATCGACCACCTGCTCGCAGCCGATCTCGTGTTGGCCGATGGCCGATCGGTCACCGCCAGCCCGGAGGAGCATCCCGACCTATTCTGGGCGATCCGTGGCGGCGGCGGGAACTTTGGCGTGGTCACGTCGTTCCTGTTCCGCGCACGACCGGTGAATACCGTCGTGGCCGGGCCAATGCTCTGGGACATGGATTTCGCCCGCCACTTGATGCAGTGGTACCGCGAGTATATGCCTAGCGCGCCGGAAGACATGTATGGTTTTCTGGCCATCCTGAGTGTCCCACCCGGCCCCCCTTTCCCCCCGCCGTTGCATGGCCGGATCATGTGTGGCATCGTGTGGTGTTACACCGGGCCGCCGGACGATGCGCCGGCCGCGTTTCGCCCGGTTCGCCAACTTCGCGAGCCCGTCTTCGAGCACCTCGGGCCAATGCCCTTCCCCACGCTGCAAAGCCTGTTCGATCCCCTAATGCCGGCTGGCATGCAGTGGTACTGGAAAGGCGACTTCGTCGTCCATCTGAGCGACGAGGCTATCGAGCAGCATATCGAGTACGGCTTGAAGCTACCGACACCACTCTCGACCATGCATCTCTATCCGATCGACGGCGCCGTTCGGAGAGCAGCGAGAAGCGACACGGCCTTCAATCATCGCGACGCCAACTGGTCCATGGTCATCGCCGGCATCGATCCCGACCCGGCCAACGCCGAGGCGATCACGACCTGGGCCAAGGACTACTGGGCCGCGGTGCATCCCTACAGTGCGCAGGGGGCTTACGTGAACTTCATGATGGAGGAGGGGGCGGACCGGGTGCGTGCGACGTACGGCGACAACTACGATCGCTTAGTGGGCGTGAAGACCAAGTACGATCCCCGGAACATCTTCCACGT
>JBDKTH010001115.1:0-8570 GCA_039680305.1 Thermoguttaceae bacterium
ATATCTACCAACAGGCTCAGACAAAACTCTCGACTGTCCAATTCGCCACTACTGAGCCTCGACACATCTAGTTCCCCCCCACAACTCCACCATTCGGCGGGATTCGGCAAGGATTTATTGCGCCTCAGATGGCGAGAAATAAGCCGGGGCACCGTCTATTGTTATGCGTCGCGATGACCTTTCGGCCCCGGTTTTTTTGCGTGGATCTCCAACCGCCCTTGGGGCGCCGTTCGCTCACGGCTGGTGTTCTCGCCTTTTCCGACCGCTTGACTCCTTACCAGATTGCTCAACAATTCCATCGAACTTGAGCGATCGGGGGCCCTCAGATGGCAACCGTTCAACCAAGGCGACCAAGCCTACGATCGTGCGACGTAGGCTTCGACTCTCCCTCCTGGTAGTGGCCGCGTCCCGACAGGATCGTTGGGACGCGGCCAGTTTTTTCTTGGTCCCCTGCCCTGCCCCGGCGGGCGCTGTAGTCGCCTGTGGCGAAACCTGGCAGAATGGGTGGCATGCCGTCACGCGGCGCAGCCGCGAGTCGGCATGTTCGTGCGAGAGAACATGCCGACCCGTCGCTGCGCTCCGTGACGGCATGCCACCCAGTCGCGGCCCGTCCGCGACCTGGAATTGGATTCCCCGCTTCGAAAGACTGCCGAAACGTCCCATGACCAACGCTGCCGGCCCTGCGTTTGTGCCCTGCCCCTTGGTCGAGGACTTCGGCCGGAAATCGTCCGTCGCCCGGGAAGGCGTTCAGGCGATCTACACGACGCTCCGCACGTCGGACAACACGGCTATTGGCGAGGCTTTTGCCCGCTGGCAAGCCCTCGAAGCGACGACGCATGGCCAACAGGCGACCCGGCTGACGACGGCCATCCGGCATCTGACTAAGTCGCTCTCGATGGCAGCCAATGACCTGGATCCACGGGCGCTCTTGTTTGCCCTGCAGACGTACTATGCCCTGCTGGTACGGACCGTTCTTCGCGAAATCCATCCCTCGCTCAACGGCTCCGCACGCGACGGCTTGTTCGACTGGTGCGAGGCGGCCGGGAGCCCGGCGATCAAGGAGACGGCCGGCCGGATCGCCAAACAAGTGCACAGCGATGATCTGCCGGGCCTGCTGGTCAGGGACACCGGCGGTCGCGACCTTTTTAAAGCCCTTTACGAAGACCTTTTTCCCAAACCGCTGCGTCACGCCCTGGGCGAATACTACACGCCCGACTGGCTGGCCGAGCATGTGCTCGATCAATCGGGTTACTCGGGCGATCCGGCGACCCGGCTCTTGGACCCCGCCTGCGGCTCCGGGACTTTCTTGGTGGCGGCCATCAACCGGCTGCGTGCTCGGCTTGCCGAACCGACCGCCGAGCGAGCCCTGAGCAAGGGCGAGATGTGCCGACAGATCCTTAACAACATTGTCGGATTCGACCTGAACCCCTTGGCCGTGCTCTCGGCGCGGGCCAACTATCTGATTGCGTTGGGAGACCTGGCCGCGCACGTCGGCCCGGACGGGATCCCGGTCTGCGAGCGCGATTCGATTCTCACGCCGAGTGATGCACCCTCTGGTAGCGCCGGGCGATTCGACTTCGTCGTGGGCAACCCGCCGTGGATCGCCTGGGACGATCTTCCCCCGGATTACCGCGAGGCGACGAAGCCCCTGTGGGAGCAGTACGGGCTGTTCACGCTTTCCGGCAGCGAGGCCCGGCATGGCGGCGGCAAGAAAGACCTGTCGATGCTGATGGTCTACAAGGCGGCCGACCACTATTTGGCCGACCATGGCCGCCTGGCCATGGTGATCACCCAGACCCTCTTTCAGACCAAAGGGGCCGGCGACGGGTTCCGCCGCTTCCGCCTCGGGCGCGAGGGCTCGCCGTTGCGAGTGCTGAGAGTCGACGATCTGGTCGCGCTAAAGCCCTTTGCGGGCGCCGCCAACTGGACCAGCACCCTCGTGCTCGAAAAAGGATCGCCGACCGTCTATCCTGTGCCCTACGTGCGATGGAACGCACCGCCACGGGCCAATGGCAGCCCACAAAAGGCCGGCCCATCCCAGACGGTCTACGATGCCGAACCGGTCGATCCCCAGAAGCCGACCTCCCCCTGGTTTCTCCGACCGGCGGGCCTTCGCGCGAAGATCGGACACCTGATCGGCCCCTCCGACTATGCGGCCCACCTCGGCGCCAACACCGGTGGGGCCAACGGCGTGTTCTGGTGCAAGCTTGTCGGGCCGGCCGACGGGGGCGTCCAGATACGGAATCTGGCCACTACCGGGCGACGGTCCAGCCGGCAGGAAGAAGTGGAAGCGGTCGTGGAACCCGAACTCCTCTATCCGCTGCTCCGCTGGGGCGACGTGGCCCGCTACCGCGCCCGGCCGGCAGCCCACGTGCTTCTGGTCCAAGACCCGAAAACCCGTCGCGGAATTGAGGAAGAGACGCTCAAGCGGCGTTGCCCGCGGACGTACGACTACCTTAAGCGTTTTGAGCCGTTGCTTTTGGGCCGGGCCGCCTATCGCCGTTACCAGCAGCAGGGTCCGTTCTATTCGATGTACGACATCGACCACTACACGTTGGCCCCCATCAAAGTGGTCTGGCGACGAATGGACCGGCAGATCAACGCGGCCGTGGTCGAGCCCTGGAACGCTCCGCTCTTGGGCCCTCGCCCCATGGTGCCCCAAGAGACCTGTGTGCTGATCGCCTGTGACACGCCCGAGGAGGCCCATTACCTTTGCGCCTTGCTCAACAGTGCCGTGGTCGGCTTCCTGGTCCGTTCGCACAGCGTGCGGGGAGGCAAGGGTTTTGGCACCCCCGGCATGCTCGACGTGCTGCGTCTTGGGCAGTTCGCGTCAACCGACGCCCGTCACCAGCAGCTTGCCGCCCTAAGCCGCGAGGCCCATGCCGCCGTCCAGGCCGGCAAGGCCGTGGATCGACTCCAAGAACAGATGGACGAGTTGGCCGCCGGGCTGTGGGAACTCGACCGGAGCGACTTGACGCTCATTCGACGCGAAGCGTGGTAGGGCGGTGCCGAACTTGATTACCGGCCTTGTTCGCCAAAACCCATCAGGGCATGCCGGGCGAGCGGTACTCTGCGTTGGTCAGGTAATCGAGGACGTCGCGAGCGTCCTGCCAGACTTCACGCATGAACGCTTCTGCCAAGTACTGTCGCACCGCCACCTTCTGCTCTTTGCCGAGATGCGTTGACCCGGTGATCCGGCTGACAATCCGGTCATCCCCCTGATCCAGGGTCGTCAGGGCCCAGTGCTCGGCCAATTTGAAGCAATGAAGCCCGGAGAGCCGCGGGCCCTCGTCCGTCGCCCCGATGGCCAGTTCGACAAAGGTGTAATTTCCGTGCGCGGGAAGTCGTTCGGGGTTGCGAGCCGCACTGACGTTCCCCGCGCGGCTCCTCAGCATCCAGCCCTGCCCATTGTTTTGCCAGGTGGCAAAGACACTCGTGCGGTCACAGACCAGATAGCGATTCTGCCGGTTGAGCCGCTCCAGGGTCTGGACGTGCGCCAGTGGGGCGAGTGGATCGACCGTTTCAGCGGGGGGGGCCTCGGTAGACGGCGGTGGCAGCGGCTCATCCAAGATGATGAGCCCCTCGTCCTCGGGGGGCTCCTCAGTGGCCGGGATGACCAATGGGTTCCCACATTTCGGACATTTCCTCGTTTGCCCGGCCAGCCCCTCTTTCGCATTGAGCTTACTCTGGCAGACCGGGCATGTCAGACGGATCATGACCACGCCTCCTCACGTTCCTGCAAGCCGTCAGGGGCCGCCGAATCCGCGCCAGCCCCGCAACTGCTCTTGCCACGAGTGTTCAAAGACGTTTACAAAACGGATCGTGTGGGGTGCAGGAATTAACTATTCCGCATTTTTCCCCAAATTGCGCTAGTCAGCCCAAGATTATACCCATTGTAGAACGCGTCTCCAGCCAGTGGCGGGAGAAAGATGGGCGGTTGTATCAGGTTTCTTCACCTTTCTAGTCGTTCGCGGCGCGGCCTTCTTGGTGGGTCGCGATAGGGAGTAGACCGATAGAATACCTATGGGGGGTGCTGATTGCGTAAAATACTGCAGCAGGCTAAGATATGGCGGCTACGAAGGTCGGAGAGGCTTTTCGTTGCCCATCAGAACAGTTTGCTTAATGAGCAAACACCGTCCGAAGCGATTAATGTGTGTTGTCTGAAATCTGAGTAAACTCCCCACAGTTTGTTACCCTACATCCCTGATACATCTTTGCTGGGAAGCAGCATTGGCATCTGGAGCCGGGCAGGCGATGGTGAGATACATGCCTGCTGCGGTTTCGTATTTTGTCCAGCCTGCAAGACACCGGTCATGAGGTTGGTACTACTCGTGCAAAACCTGCCTTCCTTTTGCTTAGAGTTGACCGCTTCGGAGGGCTTGTGCCTTTCACGTTGCCCAACGTGGTTGTCTCTAGCGGGAGCTTGAACTGTCGTGCATTTGGATCATCTTCCCGGGACATTCTTTGGTCCGTCGAACTTGGTTGACCTCGTCCGCCATCGGGCGAAGTATCAGCCGAACGACACTGCGTTCACCTACCTGGTGGATGGCGAGACCGATCAGGTTCACATCACCAACGCGGAGTTGGACCGGCAGGCCAGAGCGATCGGGGCATGGCTGCAGTCGTTGAACCTGTCCGGGGAGCGAGCCCTGCTGCTCTACCCCCCCGGCTTGGAGTTCATCGCCGCATTCTTTGGCTGCTTGTATGCGGGGGTCGTTGCGGTCCCCGTCTATCCGCCTCGGCGGAACCGCTCGCTGAACCGGATCCAGGCGATCGCCGACGATGCCCAGGCCAAGGTGGCGCTGACGACCGACGTGGTCTTGCGTCGGGTCGAGTCGCTGATCGACGCCACGCCCAGCCTGAAACAACTGACCTGGCTTGCCACCTGCCATGTTCCCGGCGGGATGGACGAGCAATGGGAGCGGCCCAATGTCCACGGCGACACCCTGGCCTTCCTCCAATACACCTCGGGCTCGACCGGAACACCCAAGGGGGTCGTGCTCAACCACGCCAACCTCCTGCACAACTCGGCCTTGATCGCCCACGCCTACGAACATACGCGATGCGGTCTCGGCGTGTTCTGGCTGCCCAGCTACCACGACATGGGCCTGATCGGCGGGATCCTTCAGCCGCTCTACGTCGGGCGACCGAACATCCTCATGTCGCCGATGGCCTTCTTGCAGAAGCCGCTCCGCTGGCTCCAGGCGATTAGCCGTTTCGGGGGCACGACCAGTGGCGGGCCGAACTTCGCCTATGACCTGTGCGTGCGTACGATTCCGCCCGAAGAACGAGCCAAGCTCGACCTGAGCAGCTGGCGTCTGGCCTTCAACGGGGCCGAACCGGTCCGGGAAGACACTTTGCAGCGGTTCATCGAGGCGTTCGAGCCATGCGGCTTCCGCCCCGAGGCCTTTTACCCGTGCTACGGCCTGGCCGAAGCCACGCTGTTCGTTTCCGGCGGCTATGTGACGGATGAACCAGTCGTCCGCTGGTTCGACACGGCAGCCCTGTTGCGTGGCCAAGCCACCGAACTGGACCAGGGCAGCCCCAGCGCCCGCGGCCTGGTCGGCTGCGGCCAAACCATGCCCGATCAGAAGATCGCCATCGCCGATCCGGAAACGCTGACCAGTTGCGAACCCGGCCAGATCGGCGAGATTTGGGTCAGCGGTCCCAGCATCGCCCAAGGCTATTGGCAACGGCCGGACGTCACCGAGACCACCTTCCGGGCCTACTTGAAGGACACCGGCGAAGGCCCGTTCTTGCGAACCGGCGACCTGGGCTTCATGCTCGACGGCGAATTGTTCGTCACCGGCCGCATCAAGGACCTGATCATCTTCCGCGGGGTCAACTACTATCCCCAGGACATCGAACGGACGGTCCAACTGAGCCATCCCGACCTGCGGTCCGACGCCTGCGCCGCGTTCACGGTGGAAGTCGACGGCCAAGAGCGTCTGGTGGTGGTCCAGGAGTTGGAACGCCGCCGGCAGCTCAGCTTCCCGGTCGTGTTTGCGGCGATTCGCCGCGCGGTGGCCGTCGAACACGAACTGGCCTTGGATGCGATCGTCCTGTTGAAGGCTGGCAGCATTCCGAAGACCTCTAGCGGAAAGATTCAGCGCCATGCCTGCCGCGCCGGCTATTTGGCCGGAACGCTGGAAGTCATGGCCCAATGGCACATCGGCGACGAGTTGCCGGCCGAGGCCGAAAAGCAAGCCGAAGAGGTGCTGGCCGCCAAGCAACAGGCCATCGCCGCCGTTCAGGTGGAGCAGGCCGAGGACACCGAGGCTTCCGAGGAGGAAGAGGCGCTCGTCTGCGACCAGCAGATCCACTGCGACCCCGAGCGGTTTTCCGACAAGGCTTCACCCAGCGTCCGGTTCAACGGCGACCGCGTCGGTCACGACCACCTGGCGGGCGCCTCGAAGAATGGCAACGGGGTGGCCAGCAACGGCAAGAAGAAGAGCACAGCCGATTTCGTGCTCGAACAGGTGCGCCGCGTCGCCCGCGATCGGGCCGTCGGCCTGACACTCGACACGCCGATCACCGAGATCGGCCTCGACTCCCTGGAGCGGATGGAGATCCTGGCCTCGCTCGAAGAACATTACGGCGGCCGCTTCCCGCCCGACGTCCTGCCCGACCTGGAAACCGGCCGCGAAGTGGTCGAGGCCGTCGAAAAGTACTTGGGCAGAGAGCCGCGGGCGATCGCCAACCGCCCGGTCGATGCGGAAATGCCCGAAGAATACTACCGCCTCGATCGGTTCCCCGAATATGTGAAGCTGCGGGAGAAGCTCGACCTGCTGGAAATGTCCGGCCTGGGAAACCCCTTCTTCACCGTTCATCAGGGGATCACCAACGATCGCACCACGATCGATGGGCGGGAGTTCATCAGTTTCGCCAGCTACAACTACGTGGGCATGTCGGGCGACCCGGCGGTCGTCAAGGCCGCGCAGGACGCCGCGGCCCGCTACGGAACCAGCGTTTCCGCCAGTCGGCTCGTCTCCGGGCAGAAGGACGTCCACATCGCCTTGGAACGCGCCCTGGCCCGATTCGTGGGAGCCGAAGACGCCATCGCCCTGGTCGGGGGCCACTCGACCAACGAGAGCATCATCGGGCACCTGACCGGCCCCGGCGACCTGATCCTCCACGACGCCCTCTCCCATAACAGCATCGTCCAAGGCGCGATCCTCTCCGGCGCGCGCCGCCGGCCCTTCCCGCACAACGACTGGAAGACCGCCGACGAACTGCTCGCGCAGTTCCGCCACGAGTATCGCCGCGTGCTGATCGTCATCGAGGGCGTCTACAGCATGGACGGCGACATCCCCAACCTGCCCGAGTTCATCGAGGTCAAGAAACGCCACAAGGCGATCCTGATGGTCGATGAGGCGCACTCGATGGGCACGCTCGGGGCCCACGGTCGCGGCATCGGCGAATACTTTGGCGTCAACCCCGACGACGTCGATCTCTGGATGGGCACGCTAAGCAAGTCGTTCGGCAGCTGCGGCGGCTATATTGCCGGGTGCAAGGCCCTGGTCGAGTACTTGCGCTACACGGCCCCGGGATTCGTCTACAGCGTGGGCATTTCCCCGCCGAACGCCGCCGCCGCCCTGGCGTCGGTCGAGCTCCTCAAAAAAGAGCCCCAGCGGGTAACCCAATTGCAGGATCGGGCCAGACTGTTCCTCACCCTGGCGAAGGATCGCGGGCTGAACACGGGAATGAGCCAAGACTCGCCCGTGGTGCCGGTGATCCTCGGCAACTCCATGCACTGCGTGCAGTTGTCCCAGGCCCTCTTCGCACGAGGGGTGAACGTCCAGCCGATCCTCTATCCGGCCGTAGAAGAGAAGGCCGCGCGATTGCGGTATTTCATCACCTCGCTCCACACCGAAGCGCAAATCCGCTACACGATCGATGCGATGAGCGAAGAGTTGGAAAAGATCCATGTTGCCTCCGCGGCCTTTCCGAGTTAGAAAGGATATAGGAGTGCAAATTCGCCGCCGAGTGCGGCGACTCCCCTGACGGGGAGCACGGTTTTGTATTTCTGGGTTTTTCGGCGAGGAATTACGTGCTTACCGAACAACAGATTAGCCGAAGCTGGCAGAAACTGTTTCGCAACAACGAATTGGACGAGCAACTTCTCGAGAAGGCCGAGGCCTTGTTGGACCAGTTGCGTCCGGAGAGTCCCCTACGGCACCGTCTCGGCATGGAGTTGGAAGAACTTCGCAAGCGCCGATTCCAGCAGCAAGCCTAAGATCAGCAGTTGGGCAAGGAGGGCCTGACTCGGCGGCGTTCTCCTGAATCCCGGTGAGGGACCAAGGGTGAGCGTTAGGGTCTTGCACCGCGCACGCCGCCGCTCTGAGTCGATTGCGATCCGTGTTGCGTGCACGCCACAAGCGCGGCGCTGGGCACGGGACTCAGCCAGGATCTCTTTCCCCCATCCGCACTAGGGTGAGGTCTGCGCGAGTAGACTTCGTTGCCCTCGGTCGCTCACTCACTGTCTCTGCGTCTATCGCCATCACTGGAGACAGGTCAAGGTAGGGCGGTGCCGAGCTTGCGAGGCCCGTCACTCGACGGCCACGCCTCCG
>JBDKTH010000342.1:0-2817 GCA_039680305.1 Thermoguttaceae bacterium
TATCGCGCAACGGCAAACCCGCATGGCCCCCTCTCCCCTGAATCGATGGCAGGACGAATTCTCAGAAGGGGTTATCCACAAAAGGCTGATTTGTGCTACCCCCGCCCGATGAACGGGATGCAGCTGCCTTTGATGACAACCTCTATGGGGTGTATCGGCCAGAACACGCAGAAACGTGGGGCGATTTACAGCTTGCGAGGGGATCGCGACTAGGATGCTCGGCGTATTCCTTAAGGTCTTCCTGATTTGACAGACGACCACGGTCCGACCACCGGCCGGGAATCACCGTTTGGCGTCCGGCTTCTGAGCCTCAGGTGCAGAGGCGACCTGAAGACTGTTAACCACCCGCTCGACCCCAACCGTGTCGCGTGCAAGTTCTTCGGCCTTCGTCTTATCCGCCTCGCTGCCTACCGTGCCGTGGAGCGTGGTAAGACCATTCTGGTCGACATCGACCGAGATCGAGGCGCCATTGAGCGTCTTGTCCCAATGCAGCCGGGCGTAGACTCGTCCTTCCACCGTCATCCGATCGACCGACGCACGGACTTTCTCAAACCCCTCCCGGAGCTGACCGGCCACCTCCTTGGCCTCCTTGCGAAACTGCTTCATCGCTTCGTCGAACTGCTCTCCGATTCGTTGCCCTGTCCCCTCCTGGGCGTGAATCGTGGCGGGGGTGCCCATGCACAAGACAAGGACCATGCTGATCAACGCGTACAACCTGTGCTTCATCATTTTTGGCTCCTCAAAAATGGACGCCCACCCGTATTCCCTTGTTGTCTTCTGCAAATAACGGACCGAGAATGCGGGGCTCGCCGGGGTAGATTTCGGACGCCGGAAGCGTGCTGGCTACTTTTCTTGCGGCTCTCTCGTCAACCCATACGCAACCGCCCCGCCGGCAATCAGGCCGGCCAGGTGGCCGTCCCAGGAGACTTGGGAGCCAAGGCGAGGCACCACGCCGGTCAAGAGTGAGCCGCCGTAGAGAAAGACCACGAGCACGGCAATGGCCAACGGAAGCGGTCGTTTTTCGAGGAAGCCGGACACCACGAGGAACGCCGCCAGTCCGAAGATCAACCCGCTTGCCCCGATGTGGATTGCCGGTCGCCCGAAGACCCACAGCAGGATTCCACTCAAGAGGACAATTACCGCGACGATCTGCCAGGAGCGAGCCTTCGAGCCCGCCAGCAGGGCCAGGAGGACGAACAGGGGGACCGTGTTGCCGATCAGGTGCTGGAGGTTGGCGTGAAGGACGGGCATCGCCAGAATCCCGACCAGCCCGTGGAGCGTCCGGGGGTAGAGCCCGAGCGTGTGGAAATCCCAAGGCACCAACAGGTCAAGGAGGAAGACGCCCCAGACGACCCCGACAAACGCCAGGATGCCATGGAGTTCTTCGCGCACGGTGTGCTTCATCGGTGGCCCTCGCTCCTGGTTCGTCAACATCCATCAGCGCGTCTCCCAATGCTCTCAGAATCACGCAAGCCTATCTACTCCTCGCCCAGCTTCTCCCGCAACTGGGCCTCGTCCTGGCAGTAATAGACGCGCACCTCCGTCCCCTGCTCGCCGAGCCCGTGTTTGCCCAGCACCGCATCGGCCGCGCGCACGTCGGCCAGGTGGTCCAGCAGTTTGAGCTTCTCCACATCTTCTCGACGGATCGGATGGCAGATCCAGGTTCTGCCCCGGCCGTCCAGGACGGCGAAGGAAAACGGCTCGGTCATCGCGAGGTGTTCGCTGTCGCCGCGCAGGCACTTGTAGTAGACGCCCTTTGGCTCAGACTCTTCGTGGGGCCAGGGATTGGCAATGACTTCGGCCCATCGCCTCCCGCCCTCGTCCCAATGGAACTCGATACCGTTGGCCGTGTGAACCGGGAAATAGGGAACAAGCGGTTCTTCGAACTCGTCTTTGCCGATCTCCCCGCTGACGACCCTCTCCCAATCCTCTTCCGTCGGCGGCATCAGCACGATCGTCAGCAGGCCGTCCGCCGTAAAATAGGTCTCGGTCGTGCAATACCGCTCGATCGCTTCGTGATCCAGTTCCAGCCCGTCGTGGGGGCCACCGATGAATCGTGCTATCATGAACGGCTCTGAGGGCTGGGGGATCGAGAATCTACCGCTGGACTACGCGGATGATACCACGTTTGGCCCAGGAAGGAAACCGGCCCACGGGTGGCAGAGGGGGGGCGTAGAGCCACTCGGCGTGTGATTCGGGTTGCCTTCGACTACCCCTTTCCTGGCCATTGGACACCCGAGCTATGCCTTGGATAACGCACCGTTTCATTTCGGATCGTGTTCACCCACCAAACCCCCGAAACGCGCGTCTGATCGAGCGACGGCGAGGCCTCGTCGAAGTCAACTAATCGTCGCCGTCAATGGTCGTCCGTGCCTCCACCGCCTTGCGGGTAAGTGAATCACTGGAGAGCGGCCGCACCGAACCATCGCAGAACAACGCGTTGGCTTGATCTGGATGGCGACTGGAGATCTCGTCGCACGTGTCTCCGTTTGCCTCCGGCGCAATCGGGTTGATCCGAAAAACCATCTTCGTCGTGTCGTGGTCGCGGGGCTCCAGCCAGTGGATGGCCTGACCTAGTGCGTCGTCAAGTCTTGATGTTTGGGTACAGCCGTTTCAGTTTCCGGCGGGCGTCGTCGATTTTGAACTGCCAGTCGACGCCGCGCTGCTTGGCATTGGTTTTCTCCGACCAAACGCCGATTTCTGTTTGCAGAAATTCCACGTCACCGATCCGTCGGTCGCCTAAACATTGGCTGGTAAGACAACTGAGTTCGCATTCGGCAACATTCAACCAGCTCCCGTGTTTCGGCGTGTAGCAGA
>JBDKTH010000301.1:0-2213 GCA_039680305.1 Thermoguttaceae bacterium
CCCAACGACCAACACTGCCTTACGCCAAGTCTAAATAGCCCTGAGGGATCAAGTCAAGTGGCATCGGCTCTAGGGGGAGCGGCCAGGTTGCTTCTCCGAGAAAAAACGGCCGGTGACCGAGGCGAACGGCCGGCAAAGTGTCCCGTGACGCGTTTCTGTCGGGATTACCTCCGGGCATCTGAACCGCGTCCGAGACGACGGTGGATTCCCGAAATACCGTCAGAATGGCACGCCGTTTGTAGGTGGGGGCCTCGCCCACGGGATGGATACAATTCGGGAGGGAGTAAAGGAGATGAAATGGCAGTTACGAGCGAACAGATCGACGTCCGGGGATACCCGACCCAGTGCCTGATGGCCGGGACCGGTCCTCCAATGGTGCTCCTGCATGGAGCTGGGGAGAATGCGGCGGATTGGCAGTGGGTGATGCCGTCGTTGGCCGAACGATACCGGGTGCTTGCGCCCGATCTGCCGGGGAGTCTCGGGTGCACGCGGCCGGAAGATATCTCTCTGTCCGCCTACTTCGCCACGTTTATCGGGCGGTTCCTGGATACGCTCCAGGTGTCTGAGGCGATCGTGATTGGCAGTTCCTTTGGCGGGTTGATTGCCTTGCAGTTTGCCTTGAGCAATCCGCGACGGGTGATCGCCCTGGGATTGGCCGATAGCCTGGGGTTGGGCCAGGAGATCAACCCGATGGTCCGGTGGCTGGTCTCGCCGGGCGTGGGGGAACTGGAGGGGGCCTGGTCGGTGACGATCCCCGGTTGTCTCTCCCGGGCGTGGATGCGGGCCGGGCTGTACTTCGCCCGCCCCAGCCGGACCCCGGATGCCTGGATCAATGAGCAGCAACGTCTTGCCCAGCAGCCCGGGTTCCTGCCCGCCTGGGTGGATGCCCTGCGCACGATCGTCGGTCCCGGCGGCCAGCGTGAGGTGATGCTCGACCACCTCCTGAAGCTCACGATGCCTACGCTTCTGGTCTGGGGCGACCGCGACGGCGTGGTCCCCCATTGCCATGCCCAACATGCCTTGGAGCGGCTCTCCAACGGCCGTCTGCAACTCCTGGCCGACTGTGGCCATCTCCCGCAAGTCGAGCAGCCAGACGCGTTCGTCGCCGCCGTGCGTCAGTTCCTGGCCGAGACAGTAGAATGCCAGCCGAACTTGGCGACGGACCCGGTTTGAGGCCCAAAAACACGGAGCGGCCGTTCCCACGTCTGAGGACGCGAACGCGGCCGCTCCGGATGGCTTGAAGTCGCTTCGCTCGTCTAGAACTCGCTGAGCGGGTGGCCGTCGTCACGGTTGGCCAGGTCGTACAACGTCTGCAACTGCAGCGATTCGCTGAGGAACCGGACCGAGCCGTCGCAGAGCAGCACATTGCAGCCGCCCGGGTGGGCCGATTGCAGGGGCGTGTTGCAGTTGTTCGGCTGCGTGCCGGGCGTGCCGGCGGCCCCGGCGATCGATTCCTTGAAGCCGATGGGCTTCGCGACCGTCGTCATCGCGTAGCAGCGGTGGTCGGTCAGGCCGGCGGCGGTGAGTGTGCCGTTGCCGCTGGGATTGGTGTTGGTCCACATCGCCATCCACAGGCCGCTTCCGTCGCTGGCGCGAATGTCGGTCCGCGTGTTGCTCGCCACGACCTTGCCCCAATCGCCCTGCTCGCCGATGGCCATCGTGTTGCTGGTGCCGTCGGTGATGTCTTGGAAGCCGATCGCACGTCCGCGCAGGAAGACCCCGCCGGCCGACATCGGGCCTTTCGCGGCCTGGTTATCGACGCTGCTGTGCGTCAAGCCGCCCATGATCAGGACGTACGACCCCTTGAGCAACTTGCGGTTGGTCGTCGGTTGGACCGAGCAGCTCGAGCAAGTCGTGTAACCGAATGGATCCAGCGGGCTCGAAGGGCAGACGTAAGCGGGGATCGTGACGTCGTGCAGGGCCATGTTCACGTCGCTAGCCGTCGACCCGAAATAGTATGAATCCGGGTTGAACTTCAACTGGGCGTGGAGGGCACGCTGTTCGAGGTAGGGAAGCATCAGCACGAAGGCCGTCGGGCCGTGCCCCATCGCGATGCTGCCCGAGGGGAACTTCTTGAAGCTGTCGGCGTAGTTGTGCAGCGCCATGCCCATCTGCTTGAGGTTGTTGGTGCACTGCGAGCGGCGGGCCGCTTCGCGGGCCGCCTGCACGGCGGGCAGCAACAGGGCGATCAAGATGCCGATGATGGCGATCAC
>JBDKTH010000638.1:0-3679 GCA_039680305.1 Thermoguttaceae bacterium
CTTTCGCTGTGTCGGGGGCGGCAAATTGCTTTGCCCTGGTCGCGACCGGACGTCGATATGTTCAGTGTTTCGAGGACGCCCGGCTAGCATCGACCCCACAGGACACAGCCCTATGAAAAAAGACACATTCCGCGTCGTCACCCGGGGGGCCAACGGACAACTTCGCATCCGGGACTATGATTCGCAGGAGGATCTCCTCAAGCGGCATTCCCAGGTTGGGATCGACGATTGCAGCACCGATCTGGATCTGCGAGGCTTGCCCGTGTTCCGCGGCCTGATTGGCCCGATGCCCGAAGGGCAGAACGTCATTCGCTACGAATCACCCGACGTATTCGAATCGCTCACCAAGGAGTGGAGCACCACCAAGTCGTCGCGCCGTCGCCGCACGGAAACACCGTCGGCCGAATGAGTGCTCCCGCTATCCTTCGATTGCTCTCCCGAAGAATCTTGCCTCTTTGATGCACATGGGTGCCACGAACGGTTCGTGGCACCCATGCTTTTTTTGGGCTGAGCGTCTGTTCCGACTCCGAGACATTTGGCCCTCAACGACGCATCTGCTCGTCGCCCGAACGCCACGCCGTGGCCGAACCTTGGCGGGGCGGATCATTGTCCAGACGCGACAGGCCACCGATCGAATCACCACGTGCCGAGGCGGGGATCTTCACGGGCACCAGCGGGCCGGCCAGGGTCGCTCCCGTGGAACTGCTCGAGGAACTGGCCAGGGCCGACGTCGTGCTCGGCGTCGAGCTGACGGCCACGCGGCTGATCACCTCTTCTTCCACGGTGCGCCACGTAGTCACCGGGGTGCGGACGGTCCGCGTCTCGGGCACCAACTGCCGGCTGGCAGTCTGAATCGGAACGACTTCGGTCCGCGATTCCCAGCGAACGGTGGGAACGTTCTCATAGACGAAGTACGGTTGGACAAACGGGTTCCACCGGCCGACAAGCCGTGGTTGCACGCGGTATTCGGTCACCGGCGTCAGCACGGTCCGGACCGTATCCTTCGTCTCCGTGATACACTGGTCGCGGTAGACGGTCTGCGCTTGCTCGGTGTAGGTCACTTCCGGGATCCGCCGCTGAAGGACCTGCCGGGTCTCCCGATAGGTGACCCCGTCCTTTTCGTAGTAGCGAACCTCTTCGGCAGAAGCGATCGAACTGCCGGTCAGGGCGGTAAACACGGCGACGGCAAGGAGTTGGCGTGTCAGCATTGCTTTCATCCAGCTCGGTCAGGATAGAGACGCCGATAATAGCGTCCAATGAAAAGAGACAATAAACCCTGTCCCTCTAATCGGATCTTTTGTTACAGTTCCATTAATCGATGCGACATGGACGCGTCGCTCTTGCAATGCTGGGCAAGATTGGGCATCCTGAAAAGTCGTTCGTCAAACGCCGCATTCCCATTCACCACAACAAGAGGGGGAAGGACTCCGCACCCATGATCGATCCCGAGTTGTTGCAGTTGCTTGCCTGCCCCGAGAATCACACCCCCCTGCAAGTGGCCAGCAAGGACCTGATCGGCCGCCTGAACCAGGCGATCGCCTCGGGCGTGGTCAAGGACCGCGGCGGCGAGCCGGTCCAGGCCCCGATCGAAGGCGGACTGGTCCGCGAAGATGGAACAGTGCTTTATCCGATCATCGACGCCGTCCCGGTGATGTTGGTCGATCGCGGGATTTCCCTCCAGGGGATTCCGAGTCCTGACGAACAGAATCGGTGATCAAGTAGGGCGGTGCCGAGACTCATTAGCTCAACGATCGCACTGGTAGGATCACGAAAGCACGACACTACGAGAGTTGCCCCCATGCCTGAGACTGAGAAGACGGTTTTTCGAAAAATCATCGATCGGGAGATCCCGGCCAAGATCGTGTATGAAGACGACCGCTGCCTGGCGTTTTATGACATACGCCCGGTCGCACCGACGCACGTGCTGGTGATCCCGACAAAGGAAATCCCCTCGAACAACGAGATCATGCCGGAAGACGAACCGCTCGTCGGGCACCTGTTCGTGGTGATCAAGAAGATCGCGGCGCAGTTGGGGCTCAGCGACGGTTACCGCGTCGTGGCCAATTGCGGACGCGATGCCGGCCAGGAGGTCCCGCACCTCCATTTCCACGTGCTTGCCGGACGCCGCTTGAGTTGGCCGCCCGGGTAGTTGGGCTCTTTCAAGCAACGGGGCGAGGCGGCATTTTCTTGGCATCCTCTTCTCAGCGGCGGGGGTGCTAGCTACAATACGGGAGTGGGGAGTTGTCCGGCTGGGCTGGAGAACAGACTCCTATGGCGCCCCGTAAGGCGGTGAATCACTATCCGCGATTTGGCGAGCGTGTCGCTCCCGTCACGCTCCGTCAGGTCCTCTTGGAACATGCCCCGGCCGAGTCAGTCAGCGGAACACCGGCCGAGGGCCTCAGGCTCTGCGAACTGGACGAGACGATCTGGCAGAAGCTGCCCGCCGATACGATCCGGGCTCTGGCCGATCGGGTCGTGGCCCGGGTGACGGCCGGCTGTGCACGCCGGGTGTTCGACGAACGTCACTTCCCCAATCCGCCCGAACGACTCAAGCTGGCCGATCTGCATCTGGAGCACCGCACGTTTCTGTGTCTGGTGCGGGAAGGGTTTGACGAGAACCCGGCGGCGCTGGGCGACTATCGGATCGGCGAGATCCTGGCCATTCGCGCGTTTGGCCCGCGGTGCCTGGTCGATCTGCTCAGTGCCCTGGAGACGGTTCTTGGGCGGGGCGGCGAGCTCTGCCGCGAGTTGAGCGTCGAAGCCCAGCGTCTGGCGACGTTGCCCGAGGCGCGGGAGGCCCGCTGCGAGGATCCGCGGTTCGGCCCCTTGATGGCCGAGATCGACGTGGAAGCGACCACGGCCCTGGAACTGGCCCAGCGGCTGTTGGCCCGGCGTCAGGATCCGCCTGATCCGCGATATGCGACCGAGCAGTTGCGCCGACTCCAGGCGCGCATCGCGGCGATGACCAAAGGGACTCTGGAGCAGGAGTTGATCCAGATCTTCGCGTCCACGTCGAGCGAGCGGAATCGGGCGATTGTCGTAGGCTACTACGGCTGGAAAGATGGCCGGTCGCATACCTTGGCCGAGATCGGCGCCCGCTATGGCATGACCCGGGAGCGGACGCGGCAGATCTGTGCCAAACTGGTCGAGCGTCAGGATCGGGCGTCGATCCTGGCTCCGGTGATGGATCGGGCACTCGCCTTTCTGCGCCAGCGGCTCCCCTGCCCTGTCGCCACACTGGAACAGGCCCTGGTCGAAGCCCGCCTGACGGCCGTGGGGCTGCGGTTGTCGAATGTCGAAGAGGCGGCCCGCCTGTTGGGCCGGCCGGTGCCGTTTGCCGTCGTGCACGTGGCTCACGCCGATTTGGCCGTCGAGCCCAAGCAGACCGACGTTCCGATGGCGGTCGTGGAGTTGGCAAAGAAGGAGATCTACTACCACGGGGTCGCCACCGTCGAACGGATTATCGAGTTACTGGGGGACAGGTTCCCCGAGCCGGTCGATCCGGCCGTGGTTCGGGAAACCCTTCAGTTGATCGACGGCTTCTGCTGGCTCGACGCCTCGCACGCCTGGTTCCGTCTGCGCACGACCAGCAAGCACGGGCTGCCCAAGGCGATCGACAAGGTGCTTTCGGTGGCGCCGGTGGTGACCGTGCGGCAACTGCGGGCCGCCGTGGGGCGCA
>JBDKTH010001127.1:0-13088 GCA_039680305.1 Thermoguttaceae bacterium
TGAGCAGCGGGCGAGAGCAGAGATCCCATCGGTACCGCGCGGCGTTTTCCCGTGCTCGATGAGAATAGGTCTCCCAAGCGCTTGGATCTTCCAGGAACTGCCTAAGCAACGCTGCGGCCTGGCGAGCGTCGTCAGGAGGACAGAAGACTCCCCCTGCTCCACAGACCTCCGGCATCGCGCATGCGGTGGAGCCCACAACCGGGGTGCCGAACGCCTGAGCCTCGACGGCGGGAATCCCAAACGATTCGCAATGGCTCATCAGGCAGTAGACCCGGGCTTCCGCGTAGTGACGGCAGAGCTCGGCCTTGCTCACCTGGCCCGTGATGCAGACGAAGTCATTCAAGCCGAGGCTCTTCACGCGCTGTCGGACCAGACGTTCGTAACGAGCGTCTGGCCAGGGCCCGACCAGGCGAAGCTTCGCGCGGCAGCCCGATCGATGCAGCAGAGCTAGTGCTTCAACCAGCGTCTCAGCGCCCTTCCAAGGAGCCATGGCCGAGACGCTGACGATCAGGTCCGGCTGGCGGACCACCGTCTCCGAGGCGTGCATCGCGGTCTGAAAGACGTTGTCGTCGATTCCGCAATAGGCCACTTCACAAGCCCGCTCGACGGCCCCGCCGGCATTCGCTCGGTAAAGGTCCCTCAGGTGCCGTGAGATGTAACACATCATCGCGGCGTGGTGCACCGCGGTTCGGTATCCTCGCCGCTGCAGCGCTGCCTTATACCGCTCGCCACGTCCCTGATGGACTCCCGTGACCAGGCACCAGGGATTCGGCGCGTAACAGACCTGTGGCAAGCGGCATCGTGGAAGCAGGATGCCCGACGTGGTGAACACGAGATCAACGGCCCATTCTTTCAGACGCCGGGGCAGCACCACCGATTGCCAGAGGAGTCGATGCGACCAGCTCGTCAGCGATCGCGGCACGGGCAGCCGGACCATTGCATCGGGCACTTGCTCGACCCAACCCGTCTGCGCCGCATCGTGCAGGAGCAAGAACGTATGACTCCCCCGGGTCCACTCGGCCAACTGCCGCAAATGCCCGAGGAGCACGTGTTGCCCACTAAAGGAGCGGACGGACAGCGCGTCGACTAGTACTCTCATCGGGGAATCGAGGTCACCTGAGGATTGTTGTCGGGCGACATTGGCCCGCGGGAGGCGAGCGGCCTTCGCGGGGCGTGGAGATCGGATGGATTCTGGTCTCGATCCAGCACACGCTGGAGCATCTGGGCAAATTGCCGCGTCACCTTCTGACGGTCGAAATCTCCTTCGGCCAGTTTCCGAGCGGCAATGCCCATTTCCTCGAGCCGTTCGGGATGATCGACACACCAGAGGATCGACGTTGCCAGTGCTTGTGGGTCGCCGGGAGGCACGACCTCTCCGATGCAGTGGCGGCGGGTGAGTTCCGAGAGTTCGCAGTCCGCAGGGGCGATCGCCACCAAGGGTGTCCCTGAGGCCAAGATCCCGTAGAGTTTGCTCGGCATCAGGCAGGAGGAGACGCGGGGATCAAGGAGTACCAAGTGCAGATCGGCAGCGCTGAGACTGTCGGCCAGTTGCTCCCGAGGTTGGTACGGCAGGAATCGCACATTATGAAGATTGGCCCGGCGGACCGACGCTTCGAGCCGGCGTCGGGAAGCGCCATCGCCCACCAGCACGAACTCGACGTCGCGACGGTCGCGAAGCGTCTCGGCCGCCACCAACACGTCCTCCAGTCGCTGGGAAAGCCCCATATTCCCGGAATACATCACAACGAAACGGCCGTCGAGTCCATACGCCTCGCGAAAGACATTGCTCTCCTTGTGGGGAAACACTTGGTTCGTGTCGATCCAGTTGGGAATCCGTGAGATGCGGTGGGGCGCCACGCCAGAATCGATGAGCCGCCGCTCCATGTCCCGGCTGAGCACCACGACCCGGTCCGCCTGGCGATAGGTGGCATACATCGCACGGCGGAGCCACCGAGCCAGTCGTCCCTGGGGCAACTTGCCCAGGGCGATGGCGACGTCCGGGTAGATGTCCTGAAGGTACACGACGAGCTTCACTCCCCACCGCCGCTGAAGGAACGCCCCCAGGAGGCACAACAGCGGCGGATCCGTCTCCACGACGACGATGTCGGCTCGCATCCCTCGCAGCGCGGCGAGCCAGGCATTGCCCAGGTAGCTAAAAAGGTTCACGGCCCGGCCCGGCAGGAACCGTTTGGGAAACCGACTGTTCCAGACGCGCCGGATGCAGACGCCGTTGTGCGTCTCAGAGCCCCACCGCCGAAACGGCACGCCGGCCGGGTTCTGGTTCGGCTGGCCTGCGACGACGGTGACGTCGAAGTCGCCCGTAAGGTCTTCGCACAACTCGGTCAACAGTTGGCCGGTGGCCTCAGCGTCGGGCCAGTAGGAGCGGTTCAGAAACAGGACGCGAGGGCGAGGCATTACCTCAGGGGCTTCCGTGTCGAACACTACTTCGCCTCCTGCCACTGCTTGGTCCAGACATAGACCTGCTTGGCGAAATCCGTCAACACCTCCATATTCCGCGAGGCATTGGGCCCGCCCGTCTGCAGCATGATCTTCACGACCGCCGGCTTCTGACTCTTGCCGCGGTAGGCGTAGAAGACCTTCCGCTGTCCATAGCTGTCGACGTAGGTCGTTCCGGGCACCTGGTACCAGAACAGCACGTGCCCCGTTCGTCCCTCTTGATTCAGTCTCAGCAGGCGAGCAGAAAACGTCCCTTGCTCGCTCCCCGGCACCGAGAGATCCTGGACGTCAGGGATCTGGTATCCCGCGGCGGCGTAGCACGATTCGGGCGAGTGTGGCGAGACCCGCACCTCGATATCCGTGAAGACCGCCGCATAGAGGACCACTAGTTCGCCTGCCGGATTCCGGTAGGCACGATGAAGGGAGGCATACGCATGGTCCGCCGTGGCCAGCCGAGGATCGACCTGGGTGTCCTCCCCGGTCCAGGTTCCCAGGCGAGTGGGCAGGTCGCGGAGGGGCCGGTGCGGCACGGTCGTCTCGCTTGGGATTCCCATGGCGCCGGCCCAGAGAATCCCCAACTGAACGACAGCGAGCACCCCTGTGGCCAGCCAGAGCCGAGGTGCAACAGGGCCTGTAGCGTCGACTTTCGTATCCATCTCGTCCTGCCCACCCTTTTCCACTGCGACCATCGCGGAAGCCGTGCCAATGGGGTGATCCCGGTGACCTCGGTCCTGTGTTCCTGACGCTCTTGGAGTGCTCGCGGCGATCACCTTCTCCGCAAATTCCTCTTTCACGCCTGCCGCTTCACAAGGGCCACCGTTTCCCGAAGGGCGATGACTCTCTCCCCTTTTGCGCCATCGCGGTGGATGCGTTGGCCCTTCGCGACGTCTTTCTTGAGGAGCATCTGAAACTCCTTCTCAAATGGCTGCACGACGTTCAACAGGTCTCCCAGACGCTCGCAGAGAGGTTCCCGGGTCCCCTGGCCGACAAGGCGCAGCCGGCCGACGGGGCGTCCCTCGACCATCAGCGGATACTCGAGCGACCAATACCGGTCCAGTTCCTCGAGCGACTGTCGCTCCCAACTGGCATTGAATCCCTCCTGGGCGGCCGGATGGTTCAAATCGAGTTGGACTTTATCCAATTTCAACTCCTCCGCCGAATGAACCAGCATCGCCCAGAGGTCATTCCACCGCCGCGATCCTTGGAGTTGGACGGCAGTCTCGTGGCCCCCGGCACGGTTGGGACCAATCGGGCGCACGAGGGAAAGCCCCAGGTTCCGCAGGCGGCCGGCCAAGAGCAAAAACTCCCCCCGCCCGAACAGGCCGGTCGTGATGAACACGACCACCAAGGCAAGGCAACTGATCAGGGCGATCAGGTCGCTCTTCAAGGCAGCGCTCAACAGGCCAGTCGCCGAGGTGAGCACGCAGCAGACGGCCACGCAGGCTAGGACCGTGTGATTACTTCCGAAGCGGGCGAGAAGTTGGTGGTGGAGATGGCCGCGGTCGGTGGTATAGATGCTTCGGCCCGTGAGCTTCCGCCGCAGGATCGCGACCGTTGAGTCGAGGATCGGAATCGCCAGCATCGCCATCGGCGCGGCCAAGAGCACAGTTCCCGGACCTTTGAGCGACGCGCGAATCGCCATCGCTCCGGCCATCAGCCCGATCAGCATGCTCCCTGCGTCGCCCAGGAAGATCGTCGCCGGGGGAAAGTTGAATCGCAGGAACCCCACGAGGCTGCCGGTGAAGACCAAGGCCACGAACGCGACAGCCGGGTGGCCCGTCAGGGCTGCCATCGCCGCGATCGCAAGGCTTACGATGATGCCCAGCGTCGTGGCCAAGCCATCGCTCCCGTCCAAGAGATTGACGGCGTTGGTCGCGCCGACCAGCCAGAACAGGGTCACCGGGATGCTCAGCAGCCCTAGCTCAATATCCCAGCCAAACAGCCCCACTTTGCGAATCACCAGGCCACCGGCCATCAGGATGCTCGCCGCGACGACCTGGCCGAAGAGCTTGTGTCGGCCCCGCACGACGACTCGATCGTCGACCACCCCCAAGAGCACCACACCGCCCATGGCCACGAGGAAGGAAACGATTTCGCGATAGTCCTGCTCGACTCTCAGGTTCCACGGGTTGGGCACGACCACCGTCGCACCCAAGACCGTCACGGTTGCCAGGAACACGGCGATGCCGCCGCCGAGCGGGATTGGACGGTCGTGCAGCTTCCGATGGGCGTCCGGCCGATCGGTTAAGCCCAATCGCGGGGCGATCCCACGGACAAGCATCGTCAGACTCGCGCTGACAAGGCACGCCGCGAGAAAGCCGGCGATGGCATAGGCAAGCATGGCATTACCCCCCAACGGACCAAAGTTCCAAGGACCGAGGAATCTTCCGTTGCATCCTGCAATCCTCAGACATCCACCGCCGACTCGTACCGCGGATCGTGGTAGTAGACCTCCCCGGCCGATCCCGTAACGACGGCGCCCAGGTTCCGCACCCGAAACGCCGCAAGAATCTCGCAGGCGGCGAGAATCTTAGGGACGCGACTCACGTCGCGCAGGATCGAGAGGACGACGCCGTCGGCATGCCGACAGATGAAGCGAGTGTCCGCGACCGGCAGGATCGGGCTGCCGTCGACGATCACGAAGTCGAAACTCGTCCGAAGCCCCTCAAAGAGGGCCGCGGTGGCTCCGTTGGCCAGGAACCCGATCTCGCCCCGGCTCCAGCGGCCCGCCGTCACCACGAAGAGGTTCGGATCGTCCGTGGGACGAACGGCTTCCTCCAGCGGAGTCTCGTTACGAAGGACC
Source organism: Thermoguttaceae bacterium (assembly GCA_039680305.1). GTDB lineage: Bacteria > Planctomycetota > Planctomycetia > Pirellulales > Thermoguttaceae > JBDKTH01. Next base: position 5,261 of record JBDKTH010001127.1, read on the forward strand.
TCCCCGATCCCCGGACTCAAGGGGAGGTCGAGAATCTCGTCGACCGAGGGACGCCGCAGGTCGAAGTCCACCAGCGCCGTGCGATGGCCGATGTGGGCCAGGCTCATCGCCAGGTGGCTAGCCAGCGTCGTTTTGCCCTCGCCGCCCATCGCGCTGGAAACGAGAATTACTCGCATCTGCTCGCGTTCCGCATGTCGCAGCAGCCTGGCCGCGATCCCGTTGACCGCTTCGGCGAACATCGCTCGCCACTGTTCGTGCCGCCTCGCGACGTTTTTCGGATTGATGGCTTGCGGCGGGATCACCGGCATCGCGCCGATCACGTTCAAGCCGATCCCCTGCGAGACCTCCAGGGGCGTGTTGACCCGCTGGCCACGGCTGTCCCACCAGACAATCCCGCCGATTGGCACCAACAGGCCCAGCATCGCGGCAAAGATCGTCAGTTGGAGCTTCCGACTGCGGTCCGCGGTCTGCGGGACCTCGGCCTTCTGCACGACGCTGATCCGGGGCTTCGAGCGAAGCTCGATCCGCAACTTCTCCCGTTCGTCAGCGATGTTGCTCAACAGCTTTTCCAGGAGACTGATCTCGGCACGCTGCATTTCCACGTCGATCGACGAGCCACCGATCTTCTCCGCCTCCTTGCTCGTCCGATCCACGTCCTGCTGCAGCCGTTTCTGCTGTTCGGTGAGCGTGGCCACCTCGAGGTCCAGCTGCCGAATCTCCTCATCGAGTTGCCCCAGCCGCTGCCGCCGGAGCTCGTCACGCAACGTCTCCCGGCGGGCCGCCAGCTTCTGACGGACTCCCTCCAGCTCTCGCTGCTGGCGGGAGGAGTACCGTGCCGCCACCGTCGGTTGGGCCACGTCGGTCGCCCCGGCGACGTACTCGCGAAGCCGGGCCTCCTCAAGCTTCAACTGCAAGGTCTGGGGATCCCGGCCGGCGGCCGCTTCCAGGTCTCCGTCCGAGACGACAAACCCATCCGCTTTTTCCCTCGCCGTTTTTTTGACCTTGAACTCCCCGTTCAGACGCATCAAGCGGAACTGGGTCGAGACCAACTCCGACCGGAAAGCGGAAAACTGCTGCAGCATGATCTGCTGCTTGAGGGTCAGTGTCTGGCTGTCGCCCGTTCCCAGTTGGCTGACCAGTTGGCGCAGCTCGGTGCGGCGGTTTCGCAACTGCGATTCCGTATCCGTGTACAGGCGGTCCAGATCGTCGAGCCGCTGCTGCCTCTGCTTCTGCTCCACGTCGACCACCTCCGCCATATAGGCGTCGACCACCGCATTGACCAAGGCGGCCACCTCCTCGCGGTTCTCGCCGGACAGGCTCACTTGCATCACCTCCGCCTCACCGGGGAAGTACACTTGGACCCGCTCCGCCAGCCAAGCGACGGGATCCGGTTCGGCCTGGACCGTCGGAAGCTTGGCGATCTGTTGTTGACGCAGGGCGGCGATGAGCACGAACCGGCTGCGGAGGTACTGGAGTTGGGTGTTTTTGTAGACGTTGAAGTCCGTGCCGCGATCGGCGGTTGTGAAGAGGATCGGTCGCTGGGTCGATGCCACGTGGAGCAGCGCGGAGGCCGTGTAGCGCGGCGTGTGCGACAGCCAGACAGCCGGCCCCGCCAGGGCCGCACAAAGCATCCCGATGCTAGTCGCCGACAACCACCGCCGCCGGAAGGAATGCAGATAGGGGGCCGTCCCTGCGCCAGCGTCCGCCGCCGACTCGGGCTCCTGCGCCGGCCCACTCCAGACGACGTCCATCCGACTAGGCGCCGCCGGCGTGGGAACGAGGTCGCCGTCTCGCGACAAATTTGGGGAGAAACCTTCTTCAGCCATGGAAGTTCAACGACTCTCCGAAGCCACCACGCTCAGGCGGCTTCACTCGACTGGCATCACCTTTCCACCAGAATACCGCCTGCCCCACGTATCCCGAAGGCACCTGGCACCCATCACAAACGCCATCATTACCGGCGGCGATGCGAACGCACGACCGCCTTCGTCCGGCGAGGGGCGGGCGATTGGCCTGCCTTCACGAGCACTGGCCCGCCGGCCTCTTGAACCGGAAGCAGTCTTCCCAATAAAGCGACTTCGCCCCACAGCAAAACCACAGCCGTGGGCATCATCAACCATCCGGCGAAGTCGTGGAACAACGCGTCGGCGATCCCGTGGCTGACCGTCTCGTGCAAGACCCCCGTCAACGTAATCCGAAACACATTGGCAACCAGGGCGATCGGCGCGGCGCTGAAGACAACGATCAGCTTGTCCAGCGGCGGCCGCTCGACGACAAACGCTGCGCCGACACAGACCGCCAGGAAGAGGACCATCATCCGAAGCCCGTTACAGGCCTCGACCACGCCCAACTGCGCGTCACTCAACACAATGATGTTCCCTTGGGACACCGCGGGAACGCCCAAGGTTTGCAGGAGGTAGGTGCTGGCGAGCGTCCCCACCCGCTGAAGCGGATGACTGAGCAGGCCCGCCACGAATCCCGGAAGCGGCATCATGAAGACCAGGAGGACCACCGCGGGCCACGCCCACCGAAGGGCCCTCCTGCCGCCGACAAACAGGGCCAGCCCGGCCAGGCACGGAATAAGGGACAACGACTCGAGGAGGACGTAGTAATAGTATCCGGCCGCAACCCGCATCGCCACCGCCACGAGGATCAGGCCCATCCCCCACCAACTGCCGCGGACGTCCTGCGTGGGGCATAGCGATCGTCGCCGCCAAAGCAGGTAACCCGCGAAGATGGGCACCAGGAAACCGTGCAAGTAGTCCGGATCGTTCCACCACCGCGCGACAAGCACGGCCAGCGACGAACTGTACGACCAGAGGAGGATCGCGGCCATGGCGATGACGCCGATCCACGCCCCAGTTGCGAGTCCCGCGTGCCGATCACCGCCAGCCGAGGGGTCCTTCATCGTGTCCAATGTCGTCATATCGGCTTGTTACCCCAGCAACGCCCGGATTTCCGCTCCTCGTCGCCCCACCCCGAACGAGGCATTCCCTCCCCGCCGCCGGCCTGGACCCCGAAATGAATCAGTTCCGCCAGGCTGGCGACCCCCAGCTTCCGCATCAGCTGGCTGCGGCGAATTTCCACGGTCCGCAGGCAGATGCTCAGCTCCGACGCGATCGACCGCTTGGATCGCCCTTCCGCGATCAACTGCAGCACCTGTCGCTCCTTCGGGGTCAACTGGGCCAGACGCTCGCGAAGCTCATGGGTGCGAAACTGCTCCTGGCATCGTCCGCGGCTGATCGCGATCGCCTCCTGGATGGCGTCCCAGAGCTCGTGTTCCCGGAACGGTTTTTCCAGAAAGTGCGAAGCCCCGGCCCGCATCGCCCGGACGGCCATCGACACGGTCGCGTGCCCGGTCAGAAAAATCCTCGTCAAGTGGGGAAGACTGCCGTTGAGCCGCTCCTGGACCTCCAGGCCACTGATCCCCGGGATCCGCACCTCGAGGACCACGCAGCCCGGCCCGAAACTCTCCTTGGTCGCCAGGAAGGCCTCGCCGCTGGCAAAGGTCTCGCAGCGAAGATTCATCAAGTGCGCCAAGTCGCGCACCGCATCGCGGACCCCGGAGTCGGGATCCACCACAAATACCGTCGGAGTGGTGTCCACGAGAATTCGCCTGCCTGCTACGCCAAGGGCCCTTCCGTCGTGCGGAACCTGTCGCGACAGGCGCCGAGGCCTCGTTGGCATGCGTTCTGCCCGAGGCCGTCTCCACGTCCCCTCATGCCCTTGTCCCCATGCGTCGGCGCGTACTCCGTCCTTGTGGGTTGCGCCCTGCGGTCACTGCCGCGCGTTGATAGATCGAATCCTTGAGTGGCATGATCGCCGTCCCTCAAGCCGATCCTCCTGTCACCTCGCAACACAGCAAACGGTGACGATAGACTTGATGCTAAACGCGATCCCTTGCGTGTCAACGCACCGCGTTGCGGCGTTCGCGGCGATTTCGCTTCGTTTTCCGCGTCCTTCGTTCGCCCTCCGTATGCGGCGATGCCCTCAGCGCACCGCTGTGCGCTGCGGCGCATTTCCTTGCGCACCGTGTCTCGCCTTCTCGCCGGCCTTCGCACCGCTTCGGATCGTCCAAGATCACGGATCGTGGTCTCAGCCGGATTGCGTGCCACCAGCCGGTCGGCGCTGATCGCGAGGACGCCGCCGAGACCGCGTTTCGCGGCACATTGCAGGACATTCGTGGCACGAGGGGCAAGACGCGACACTCCCCTGAGCATCGCGGATTCGCGATGGGACACCCACCTCATCGCCCGAATGCCAAGGCCAAGACGCGTTAGCGGTCCTGGCCGCGGCCTCGGGCCCCTGGGCTGTTCCCGGTCGCCCTGGACAGGAGAAGCGTGGAGGGCGGTTCCGCCAGGGCCTCAGAATCTGAAGAGACTGCGAGGTCTAGGAGACGACGTCACCGGAAGCGCACGTGGTCCATCCCGAGATACCGGTCGACACGGATGACGCAAGGGCGAAGGCCAGCTTCGTTCAATGCCCGCCGGCGAGAAAGGATTCTTGAGGGAGCGCATGGCGGCATCGCCCAGGGGCTCGATGGCGAGCACGGCGATTCCCATCTCCCGCAGGTGCCCGGGGCATTCCTCCTAGAACGCGTAACGAGGCTGCGCCAATGCGCAAGAGTTGGCCGCCTCCCCGTTTTCCGTCATGGGGAGCCCCGACGGACTCCGCAGGCCTCCAATGGTCCCCTGCGGGGCGATTGGCCAAGCGGCCTGCGTTCGGCGTCAAGCGGCCTTCACCGGCGAGGATTCCGCCCCTCGCATTCTCAGTCCCCCGCGAACCCAACGGCCCCGCCTCCCCCAGGCAACCCCTTGAACTCCTGAATCGCCGGCTTCAGCGCGGCGTTCCGCACCGCCATGACGATTTCCATGAGTTCAAAAATCGAGTGAACGCCCAGTTTCTTCATCAGCCGCGCCCGGCGGAGTTCCACCGTCCGTACGCAGACGTCCAGCCGCGACGCGATCGCCTTGGACGACTTCTCCCGCATGATCAGGTAGATCAACTCCCGCTCCTGCTCCGTCAGGCCGGCCATGCGACGCCGCAGGCTCTGCTCCTGAGCCCACGCCTGCCGCCGTTCCTCGTTCAACCGGACCGCCTCGGCAATAGCGTCCCATAGTTCGCCATCATGGAACGGTTTCTGGATGAAGTGCACCGCGCCGCCACGCATCGCGCGCACGGCGATCGCCACACTCGGCTGGCTATCCACGAAGATCACGGGCAACCGGTCATCGCGATCACGCAGACGGCGATGGAGTTCCAGGCCATTGATATCCGGCAGCCGGACCTCCAGGAGGACGCAGCCGGGAATTCCCGGATCGACTTTGTCCAGGAACTCCTTGCCAGTGGCATAGCACTGGCAGTGTAAGTTCATGGCCTGGACAAGCCGGTCCACGGCGGTTCGGCTGGCTATCTCATGATCGACCACAAAGACCACAGGGCGCGGATGCATCATCGATACCCCTCTTTACCTCATGCGGCATTCCGCCTCGAGACGATCCCTGCCTTGCGGCAACGAAGATCGCCATCCCGGACGAAATCCACGAGAGGACTGACCCATACACTGTGCATCTACCCCAGAGCCCCCACCCTGTGCATGCACGTCGCAGAAGCTTACAGATTTATCGGTTCAAGCAAAAAATCATCAACTTCGATCGAGGCGCCTTGCTGCAAGAAGTTCACGCTCACCAGCAGGCGGGTCTGGCCCCGGCGGACCAGGACGGTCCCTTCCAGGCCAGCCAACGGTCCGCGACGAATGCGAACCTGGTCCCCCGTCGTCAACCGACTCTCCACAGTCAACGGCACGTTCGCGGCGATCAGCTGCCGGATCTGCAGCAGATCGCGGCGAAGTTGATCCCCATCTCGCACCTCAAGGATTCGCGAAACGCGATTGGTCACCATCGACGACACCCGCTCCTCGGGGCTGGCGTACAAAAAGACGTAGCCGGAAAAGAGCGGGCAATACGAGGAAAACTTCCGACCTCGACAGACATTGGTCCGCTTGACCAACGGCAGGTAAAACGGAGTCTCCCTCGCAAACAACTCGCGCGAAATCGCTTTCTCTTGGCGTGCCTTGGTGTAGATCACCCACCAAGAACGCTCCGGTTGCAACTCTTGCCCTTCCGTCCGTAAACTCTCAAGATCGCCAAACAACTCTTCCGGATAAATACTCGGTTCCTGCACCAGTATCGGCATTTCAGCACTCTCCCTCGTATCGCGTCTCAGAAGCTCGTTTGTCGGATCGCCCCACCGGCGCGACGACATCCCAAGATGCCCTCGGCCAATGCGACGATTGTTGAAAACATGCCTGGTAGGCAGGAGCGGGGAAGGTTATTCGGCAGGCGAGCCAACACGCCAGCAAACCCGTCTGGCAACGGGATTCGAGGCAATTCGCAGCGCCACACGTCTAAACCTAGTCCATGTTGTTTTGAAGTCAATAGCCCAAAAGACGTAATCTCCCGATGCCACACAACAGCCGCCCACACTTCCCAAACGATGTGGTCCGAACAACCAGAGGCCCCTTCGTTTCCGATCAAGGCCCACGGGCGAACCCATCGGACAGGCGACCGTCCCAGCCGGTTTTGTACCAGCGTCGGTGAGAGCCTTCCTCGTTTCCTGAGAGCGTTTCCGGTAACAAATACGCCACGGCCGACCCGCTGTGACACACGGCTTCCTCGAACCGCCTTAAACGGAATCCTCCGGGTCTCACCCCGACAAGCCGCGGCGATCTCTTCACGCGTCTGACTTCGCGATGGCCCCCGGGCACCTCTCCAAGCAACCAAGATCCTCTCGTAGCGCTGGCACAATCCGGGCATCGCGTCGTGTCCATTTCACGTGCCACCATTGTCACATCCGCGTCCTGGAGCGTCATGCGGAGCATCCTTCCTCGCGTCCCTCAGTATTCGCGGGGACGAGGAAATAGCGAATCTCTCTTGTCGGCGGCGCAAGGGGCTTGCTAGACTGGGTATTCTTGGGACGTTTGCTGTAACTCCATGCAAGGCAGGGGGCATTTCTTGGGTGAGGGGGGGGGCGATGCGCGAGGAGCCGGTCAGTCAGCGAGTGACGAGGACTCAGGCTTCGGCCGCCGCGTTCGATCCGCTCTCGATTCGTTTCGAAGCGGCTTGGCAGGCAGGGGGAGTGCCGCATATCGAGGACTACCTGGGGCCTGCTCCCGGCGACGGCCAGATGGCCGAGTTCCGCCGGCGGCTCTTCGCCCTGGTGACGATCGACCTGCATTACCGCTGGCGCAGTTCCCCCACGGAAACCATCGCCTCTCGGGCCCCGACGGAGTCGACGCTCGACTCCATCCCCCCCCTCCCCTCGCGTCCGCGTCTGGAAGACTATCTGCGGCGCTATCCGGCCCACGGGCCGTCGGCCGAGTGGCCCGAATCGTTGATCCTCGCCGAGTACCAGGCTCGCCACGCCTACGGCGACATGCCCAGTCACGTCGAGTATCGCGAACGTTTCCCCGCCATGGCTCCGAGGCTAGACGACCTCCTGGCACCCGCCGGCGAGTCGCAGGCGGACCAGTCCGGCTGGCTCCTCACGCCGCCCAGCGTCGAGATGCTCCCGGTCCGCGCGATTGGCCCGGACCAGTTTCTCGCCAATCTCGTCGAGAGCCAGCTGTTCTCCATGGACGAGGTCGCGGCGATCCAGGAAGAACTCGCCTCCGGGGAGCAGCCCCAAGACGGCCGAGCGTTTGCTAAGCGGCTGGTGGCGGCTGGCAAGCTGACCCGCTACCAGGCCGAGGCGATCTGCCAGGGGCAGGCGGCGCGGCTGGTCCTCGGCGAGTACGTGGTTTTGGAGAGGCTCGGCGCCGGCGGGATGG